>JAGDYV010000037.1:0-79113 GCA_049116495.1 Hyphomicrobiaceae bacterium
GCGTTCGCGTTTTGACACAACCGGATATGGGCGGAGGCAGACTATTCCTGTCGCGCTGATCCATGCCAGATGTAGCGATGAGGACTTGCAGGACGGGCAATCTGTCAGACACAAAATTTACAGCCAACTAATGGACATGGGGTGAGATCAGCCTTGCCACGCTCGACAATCAATTCAAGCGTGCACTACGGCATGACAGCGCCCTGAACGGGCCGCGCCTTCTCTGCGCATGTTTGGAGAGAATTTCCCTGAGGCGTTGGCGTATCCAGAGCTTTTGACATACCGGCATAGTTTGAACTTGCTCTTCGACGTTAGAGACGCGGTAGATCTCACGATGCCGCGATGCACGATGCGCCAGCGAAGGGTGTATTTCGAGTTCACCAAACTGGCGTCCGAACGCAATCTGCGCCTCATCCGAAACATCCTGCGCCGGAAAAATCAGCATCAGGTGTTCCATCCAGGCATCGTGAAGGCTTTTCAGAGTGCGAACATCCAATGAAGCTGCGAGATCAAGACCACGGATTTCGGCGCCAATAAGGGGGTGCCGTTTGGTCAATTCAAGCTGAACTGCAGTTGAAGTCGTCATTTGATCGATCCGCATTGGTTCTTGTACGAGAACAGCACTGTGATTGACAAAGTTACCTGTCAAAGGAAGCCTAATCACAACTCGGGAAGAATGAAACTTCTACGTGCCAACAACAATCAATATCGAGATTGCTGCCATGTTGACGCTTGCAAATTGCCGGCATTCGCCGTGATGGTCGACGAAAAGTCGCTCATTGGCACTGCGACACGGCACCATGGACCACAGGCATGACGGAGTTGACGAAAGACGACGCCGAGCTTCCCGAACTGCGGTTCGTTGGACCGTTGGCTGGAACATTCGCGGTGCAGACAATGGTATCGATGGCGATGTTTGGCGTTGCCGTCATCGCTCCCGTTGCGGCGCCCGCCATCGGTGTGAAAGCTGAATTGATCGGTACATTCTCAGCAATCGCTTATGGCGTCGGCATGCTTGCTGGTCTCATGACTGGTGCGCTCGCTGACCGCTTTGGTGCGATCCGGATCTGCCAGCTGACAATGGTCCTGACCTTCTTCGGTGTCATCGCATTGACGGTGTCGACACCGTTGGCAGCAATCGCAAGCGCTGTACTTCTCGGCATGAGTTATGGGCCGGTCAATCCCGCGAGCACATAGATCTTGGCGCGCGTCACGACCACCCGGTCACGGGCATTCATTTTTTCAGTCAAGCAAACCGGCATGCCAGCTGGCGCCGCATTGGCCGGCGCCCTCTTGCCGCTGCTGATTCTCGCGTTTGACTGGCGCGTTGCCATCGCCGCCACAGGTGTTGTGGCGATGGTTGTCGCACTTGGCATCGAATCATTGCGACCACGAATTGACGCGATACGCGATACCACACGTCCAATCGGCATCGGCAATATTGCAGACCCGCTAAAATTGGTTTGGCAGTATCCTCAATTGCGCTGCCTCATGATCGTTGGCTACGTCTACGCTGGATCCCAAGTGGCCATCGCTACATTTTACGTCATTCACCTCACCAGCGAGCTGGGACTAACGCTGGCGACCGCGGGGCTCATTTACACAGCACTGCAGATCAGCGCCATTGCCGGTCGTTTGATTTGGGGTGCGGTTGCAGGTCACCTGCTTCCCGGGGATCGGGTCTTGGTTTGGCTGGGATTTTCAACATCAATCTTTGCCGTCGTCGCCGGATTGTTCGATGCGTCTTGGCCACTCTGGAGCATTGCGCTTGTCAGCGTCCTGCTCGGCATCACTAGCCACAGCTTCAACGGCGTATTCTTCTCTGAATTCACGCGACATGTCACGCCCGAACAGACGGGCACTGCGGCAGGTGGGATGCAATTTGCCATGCTTGCAGGCGTGGCCACTGCGCCGCTGGCCTTCGGATTGGTGATCACACTGACGCACAGCTATTTCGTCGCCTACTGTGCGATTGCCCTGGCAGTCTTCGCCACTGCGGCGTACGCGGCAACCACTCTGACAACCCGCCGTTCAGCCTGAATATTGTTCCGTGTTCGGCAATTGACGAGGCTGGCGAGGCCTTTCGGCGAATGGGTTGGACAGACTGCTTACCTGAACCAGCCAGTGAGAATCGAGTAATTCGGATAGCACACGAGGAGCTTGGCGTCGAGCGCCGCTGCGGTCAATGAGAGTCGATCTTGACAACCATTTTTCCAAGCGCGGAACGGTCCACCATCATCTTAAAGGCGTCATAGAAATCCTCGAAGTCGAAGATCTTGCCGACAACTGGTTGGAGCGCATCGGCTACTAACCAAGCCATAAGCTCAGCATTTACTTGGCGCAGGACATCAGGCTCCCGCTGTTCGATCTGAGCGAAATCGACTCCGACAAGCAGGCCTCCCTTCAGAAGCGGTAGATTGAATTTCAATGCTGGAATTTCGCCAGACGCAAACCCAACAACGATATGTCGGCCATTCCAGGCGATAGAGCGGAAGGCCTGTTCGGAGTCAGGGCCGCCTACGGGATCGAAAATAACATCGGGACCATGCCCCGCAGTTGCCGTTTTCAGCGCGTCGCGCCAGTTCGGCTGGGTGTAGTCAACAATCGCATCGGCGCCGACGTCTATAGCAAAGGCCTGCTTCTGAGCCGTTGAGACCGCAGCAATGACGTGTGCGCCGAGCAACTTGCCAATTTGGATCGCTGCTGTCCCAGCACCGCCCGCCGCCCCCAAGACAAGTAAACACTCGCCCGGTTGCAGCGATGCGCGCGCCTGCAGAGCATAAAGCGCGGTCGGGTAGTTGGTGCCTAACGTCGCCCCAACCTCGAAACTGACATCATCTGGCAGCGGGTGCAGATCGGTTGCGCGCGTTGCAACATACTCAGCCAGGCCGCCGTTTGTCGCCCTGCCCATCACACGCTTTCCGCGGGCTAGAGCCTTGGCGTTTCCCGCAATATTATCGGCCACTTCTTCGACCACCCCGGCGAATTCCGTGCCTGGTGTGAACGGTAAGGGATCCTTGGTTTGGTAAAGACCCTGGACCTTCAGCCCATCAACGAATCCGACGCCGGCGGCCTGCACCTTGACCAAGACCTGCCCGTCGGAAATGGAGGGCCTTGCCACTTCGGCGATCTGGATATTTTCGATTGAGTCGTATTTCTTGACTTGGACCGCGCGCATCGTTTCCTCCGACCAGTCCTGCAAGATGACTTAGGCCGATCTCGCCAGATAGTCCTGTCGAATTTCCCGTTTTAAAGTTTTGCCCGCGACGTTTCTTGGGAACTCCGACAGTACGAAACACTCTGTCACACGCTGGAACTTTGCACTGACGCGCGCGTTGGTCCACTCGACAAGATCGACTGGCAACACATCCTACCCGTGGAGCAAAGTGACGGCGGCGACAGGAACCTCTCCCCACTTGTCATCCGGTACTCCAAACACGGCAACCTCGACCACCGTCGGATGAGAAAGAACACCCAAAATTGGTTACCCAAACAGACCGGACGCCGCTGAAACTTGAATAGGAGTGATAGCGGAAGTCGGGCAGTGCGTAGCGACGGGCGATTCAGATGACATCGGGAGCTTCCAAGGCAATTGCTGCGTCCACCGCTAATCACAAACTTCACCATAAGTGGTCGTTGCACGACACATCCGACCCACATTAAGCTATCGATGTCTGCCAAGGAAATACAGCGCAGATAAGCAAGATTATATCTTTATCGGGGGGAGCCAGAGATGGATACGGCGCAGGCTTTGAACGAAAATAATGTCTGGAGCTGGAACGAATGGGATCCTCTTGAGGAGGTGATTGTTGGCAATCCGTTCAATGCACGGTTTCCATACCCCGATCCGAGTACGCAATGCGCAGAATATCCCGATCGTTCTTTGGAGGGGATCCCGATTGGCCCATTTCCGCAGCAGATTATTGAGGAAGCAGAGGAGGATCTCCAGGAATTCATTGCTGTCTTAAAAGCGGAAGGTGTAGTAGTGAAGCGGCCCGAGATCTGGCCTCACGAAAAGAAAGTGTCTACCGTATTCTGGGAAAGCGAAGGCTATTACAACTACTGCCCGCGCGACATTATGCTGGTCATTGGCGATCAGATTATCGAAACGCCAAATGTCATTCGTGGCCGCTCACAGGAGACTTACAGCTATCGTAAAATGTTGATCAACTACATGAAGTCGGGCGCTAAGTGGATCAGTGCGCCAAAACCCATGCTTCAGGATTCGCTGTTCGACGTCGACATGTCCAAGCCCACACCGCGCAACGACGAGCCGGCATTTGATGCAGCGAACATATTGCGTTTCGGTAGCGATCTTCTCTATCTCGTGAGTGCGACGGGCAATGAGATGGGCGGGCAATGGTTGCAATCGGTACTCGGGGACCAGTTTCGCATCCACTACCTCAAGGACGTCTACTACGGCAGCCATATCGATTCGACCTTCGTCGCGCTACGCCCAGGGCTAATCCTGGCCAACCCGTTGCGTATCAACGATGATACGCTTCCAGATCTTCTTAAGCAGTGGGAGGTGATCTATAGCCCGCCCATGGAAAACACGGGCCGATATAGTGCCGACTATCTGGCGAAGTGCATTGGCAGCGACTCGATTGACATGAATGCATTTAGCATCAACCCAAACCTGGTGGTCGTCGACAGTGACCAAAAGGCGTTGATTAAAATGCTGGAAAAGCATGGACTAGACGTCATCCCAATCAAGCTGCGGCATTCCAAAATGCTAGGCGGTGGCTTTCATTGTGTGACACTCGACATTCGTCGCCGGGGCACCCTAGACAGATATTTCGATTGATGATCGCCCAATGTTTGCCTTGCCTAAGAGCATGTTTTCGAAGGTCGCAGCGTCAATGCATGCTCCTATCTCTCGTTCTCGCCATGCGACTGGCCCTCAGATCGGCTACCAGTGAGGCGTTGCTGTGCTAGTTGTTGTAGCCGCGGCGGTAGCTGTTCTTCTTGCAACAATCTATGCAGCCTGGCGGCGATACCTATGGGCATCGGAGCAGGACCCTGCCGAGCTTCCAGATAGCTGCGCTTACAGCCTGACAGATCGCTTCTCCCACGACGTCTTTGTCAACGTGCCGCATCAAAAGAACGCGCGATGGTTGACAGAGATATTCAGCCGGTCTGCGGCTCGTTATCCTAGTCACGTAGCCCTGCAAGTTCCTCACACTGGGGAATCGTTGACTTATAGCGAGCTTGATACAGCTGCCGAGCGCATAGCCAACGCGCTCAGTCACTACGTGAACGGGCCCGATCAAGTTGTGGCCGTCGCCATGTCACAGGACAATTGGCAGATTGTCGCCTCTCATCTTGCCATCCTGAAGGCTGGTGGCACCATGATGTTCCTTGATACAACGCTGCCTGAAGCGCTCATAGCCCATATGCTCAATGATGCTAGGCCGGTTGTTGTAATGACAAATGGTCAACCGCAGTTCCGCGATCTGCCGACACTTGACGTGTTGAATCTGCCCGAGCCGGTCGCCCCCCGCAGTCCACCGAATTGGCTCGATGATCCGACTGAGCGACTGGCTGCCATATTCTACACCAGCGGGACAACCGGGCTACCAAAGGGAGTGGAATGCCCGCACGCCGGTTATGTCAATCTAGCGCTAACGTATGCCGACTATTTCGATTTTCTCCCCGGCATGGATGCAACCACGCTGACCTCATCTCTCGGCTATGACGGAAGTATGTCAGAGATGTACGGCGCCTGGGTTTCAGGCTGCACGGTGGTCCTTATCACCAAGGATCAGATGCGTTCGGGGCCTGACCTTGTCCCAATATTGAGGGATGCCGAAGTTACCGTCCTATTCTGCCCACCAGTTCTGTTGACCACACTGACGTCGACGCCGGAAATTGATTTGCCGTATCCGATCTGCCGTTACATTGTGCCGGCCGGTGAGGCGTTTCCAAAAGCGCTCGTTGAGCCGTGGACGCGCGCTCGGCGTCAGGTCATTAACACCTACGGTCCAACCGAGGCGAGCACAGACACAAGCCGCCAAAGCCTAAAGCCAGGTGAAGCCATCACGATTGGCTCCCCCTTCCCAAATGTGACATATGCCATCCTCGATGATGACGGACTAACGCCGCTACCGCACGGCGAAGAAGGCGAATTGTGCATTGGTGGTGTTCATTTGGCCGGGGGGTATCGCAATCTGCCCGAACAAACGGCAAGCAAATTCTTTGTGCACCCCAAATTTGGCCGCCTGTACCGGACGGGAGACAAATGCAGGATTGACCCTACCTCGTATCGTGTCGATTTTCTCGGCCGCATTGATGCTCAACTGAAAGTACGTGGCCATCGTGTCGAGGCTCAGGCGGTGGAAGACATCCTTCAGTCCCGTTTCGAAGAGATCGAAGCGGCGGTTCTGGACTACCAGAATGAGTCCTTAATCGCCTTCGTTTCGGCGCCGACCATCGCCAGCGGGCCGATCGATGTTGCGATGCCTGCACCTGCTAATTGGGCGGATAGCGTCACGACGGTACTTGCCAAACAGTTGCCCGAGTTTTCCGTCCCATCACGGATCTTCGTTGTCGAGAAGTTCTCGATGAAGCCTGTGTCGGGTAAAATCGACAGAAACCGCCTGCCTGACCTTGCCAGCTTGTCCTTGAATCTCGAACCGGCACTGGAGTCAGCAAACAGTCTTATAGCGCAAGCCGGCGATCAGATGGTCATCGACGCGGACAGCTCTGACCGCGCGGAGGAGGCGAACTCTGAGATACCGGCAGAGGCACAGGAAGCCCTGGTGATCTGCCGCTCAGTATTCGACAGTCCGATCGAATGGGATGATGACTTCGCCGACTTCGGCGCTCATTCGATTATGATTGCACGATTGGCACAACGTCTTCAGCAGGCGGGTTGGAGAATCCCGGTACGCGCCCTGTTCACAGACTGCAACACAGCGCGCAAGATCGCTTGTCGTCCCCGTGATGCCGAACCAATCGGCGGGTCGGTCTCAATTCCAGTTCCGCAAGGCGCACCAATCCACTGCCGTGACGAGGACGCAGCTAAGGTTATTTCAATCACGCAATTCACGATCCTCCAGCTTCTGTTTTCGCTCGCGATTTACTTTCCAGGCTTTCTCGCTTTCCTCAGCATCTTCGCGTTCCTGGAGGTCGGGACGTTCTTTGCGACCGCAAGCATCTGGGCATTCATTGCGGTTGGCTTCGGGCTTTACGTCGTCGGGCTGAGTGTCCCGTTCGCTTTTTTGTTTTGGGGCATGGCTATCAAGCTTCTGTTGGGCGGGCACGTCTATAAAAACAGCATTAGGCCCGGCATCTATCCCAAATGGAGCTGGATGCACCTGCGAATCTGGTGCGTTGGTCGGGTGCAGAACATGGTGCTCATGCCCATCGGCGGTCTGTACCGCAGTGCGCCACTCATGGCTTTCGCATTGCGCCAGCTTGGAGCGAAAGTTGGCAGCAACCTGCAATGTGCCAGAGACGTAAGCTTTTCGGGGCCGCTCGATCTGATCACCGTTGAAGATGACGTGGCCATACAGACAGGGGCTTATATTCACACCGCGCGATGGCAAGGGCAGGACCTTCATGTCGGCCCTATACACTTGGCGAGCGATTGTAAGATAGGAATGCGGGCCGGCGTCGCAAGCGACGTCAAGGTTGGCCGTGAGACCTGGATTGCGCCGTTCACTCCGGTGGTCGCGGACGTCGGTTCGAACGAGTTGTGGGAAGGGGCTCCTGGACGCGCAACCGGTCGTTATACCAAATTGCGGCGTACTCAAGCTGCCTGCCAATATACGCTGCCGATCTGGCTGCTCGAGACACTTAACGTCTTGATGCAAATAATGCTCGTCTTTCTACTTTCAATTCTGCCGACAGCGATCATCCTCTGGAGCGTCCGTCAGTTCATCCCAATGGGGGAGACGGATCTTGCAGGTGCATCGTTCACCACTTCCGGAGCCATTACCGAGACGGTGCAGTCATCAACCTCAGAAACTGGCGGGATTCGTCGGGACTATTTCGTTACGGCACCACTCTACGTCATATTTGGGCACTTGGCCGGTTATGCGTTCATCACGATGTGGTTGACGATCGTAATCACATCCATTCTCGATTGCCTATTCATTCGCATGACTGCGACCTCGCCCGGTATTTACGGATCGCGAGGCCTGAGAGCCGCGCTTTTGATGTACAGAATGAGTTTGCTCAACGGTATCCAAGTTTTCTGGACGTGGACTATTACCGGGCAGTATCTCAGAGCACTTTCAGGCCTACGCCTTCCGCACGTCGGCGCCTCCGAATGCGATATAATGTTCAACCTTGTGCCTGAGGTCGCGTCAGCGGATACCAAGGTGTTTTGGTCGAATGGCAGCTTCACCAATGTCCTGGATTACGGAGCCGAGCACATTGCACTGCGCCAGATCGACATGCCTCCTAACTTTTTTAGTGGCAACAACTGTGTCATCGAAAACGGGGCTCTTCCCGACAACTTCCTTGTCGGTGTGTCGACACCCTGTAGTGATGTTGGTTATCGCAGGCAGATGAGGTCACGCCCGAGTGCTCCAATAACGGTCGCGGGTAACCCACCGCTCGAAATAGCCAGCGCCGCGTTCGAGGACGAAAACCAGTCGCATCGACTTCCCGGTTTCGGACTCTTCCTGGGCCGGGTCTTGCTCAACGACATCTTTAGCATCGGGTTTTTGCGTGCCGCAGAGGCACTATTGTTCACGTTACTTTACATCAGCTTAGCGCGGCAGCAGATCGATGCCGTCGTCGCAGCGATCCTTGCACTGATACTTGTCGAAATTGGACTAGTCGGTCTTACTGTTGCAGTTAAACAAGTGCTCGTTGGCAATAGGTGGGGCACCAACCATACGGCCCCTTTCTGGTCTTGGCGCCATTTTACCTACTTTTTCGCCCAGGACTGCTTCTTCATTTGGTGCAGAGGACCATTGGGGTTTCTGGCTGGCACAATTCTGGCAAATCCGATTTTGCGCTGGTTGGGATGCCAGGTCGGTTCGCGAACGATTGTGATAGAGCCAATGCAATGCTCTGACTGGAATGCAGTCCGCTTTGGTCGCGATTGCATTGTGGGGGGCTTCCTTCAGCTTCACACATTCGAAAACATGACGCTGAAAGTCAAAGCGACACATTTCGGTGACGGCACAACGGTTGCGTTTGGCGCCACAGTGTTGAGCGGAGTCGTCACAGACCGGAGTACAACGCTAGAGCCGTTGTCGATGGCCCTGAAGGAAATGCATTTGCCCACAGGAGTCTACGAGGGAAGCCCGGTTGAAGAGGTCCGGAAATGAATTTCCGTTGGACTTGACTGGCAGGAAAGGCAACACAAAGCGCCGTCTAAAGGGTGGTGGCGTTTGCAGACGTGCCGGCTGTCGCTTATCTTTGGTAACATCTTATGTTGCCACAGCAGCATCCGAGGACCGAAGCAGAGCAAGCGCACGGACAATAAGTGGATCGACGCCGTTCTCTATGTCGGCCTTGGAATTGAGCAGCTTGATGTCCGGTGGGACCCCCTTGCCCTCGTAACAGACCATGTCGGCTGACAGGTAGACCTGATAGGACAAGCAGTACTCCCAGCCATTAGGCAGTGTCTTATCCAAAGTGTAGGAGAAAATGCCGTTGGTATGATCGCCGAGAATGGTGACGTGCGGCAGTTCCCTGATGGCCAAAGCAAAAGACTCGCCGCCGCTGAAGACCGAGTCAGAGGTCAATAGAACGGTCGGTCGCGTAAACTGTGCGTCCCCTTTGGGTTCAAGGTACCACGTTTTCAGTGGACCGAAATCATCCTCGCCAGGTCCGATTTTTGTGCGGCGGTTGAAGGCGACGCGCTTCTCGTCTGCAAAGCGGTTGATGATGCCAAGCGCAATGTCGTCCTCTCCTCCGGGATTATCTCGGATATCAATAATGAAGCCTTTGAGCTCAGGGAAATCACGGGCGATCGTATCAATAGCGGAGGTGACCTTCCTCTTTTTTATGTCTTCCAGTTCCAAGATTCGCATGTAGCCGAATTCCGCTGCCCGGCCATAGCGCAACATCCAGGCGTTCGTCTTGGCAATTGGTCCGAAGCCATTGCTCGCCAGGGTTTGCTCTGTCACCTTGAAGAGCTTTTTAATTCCTTTGTCGGTGAACTCCCGAATAAAACGCGTTGGTTTTTCTGCCGTGAATTCACGCTTCCTCTTGGATCGACCGATTCTTGCATAGATCTCGACATGCCCATCGTCCAGCGGGTCGACCATAGCGCACAGGATGTCGAAGAGTTCGTCGTCGGTCGTATTGGCGGATACACTCGGTCGAAAGGTGTCATACTGCGCCTTCCAATCGACGCCCCGCAGCGAAAAAAACGGGTACCGGTTGTTGAACGTTACCCAAAACTCCTCGAAGTTTCGAACGGGACTCCGGCTGGACATTTGCTCACTCCCGCCATCATCGCTGCATCGTCTATCGATGGTAACTTCGAAAGCATGATCTGGTTTGCGATTGTACCGTGTCAGAACCAAGCGGACAAAGGATTTGTTTGCTAGTTGAGATATCTCTGGCTCATCGTAACAGTCCTGGAGGGACTACGATGACGAAAAGAAAAGGGCGCCACCCGGACAGCGCCGAAAAGACGGTTCGGGACAGAACCATACTAATTGTAGAAGTTCGCGGGGAGCTTCCCTATGGCGTAAAAAACCCCAAAATTTTCTTGAATGCGTATGCGGATTAACAGGTCATTGCTTTGTGCTATGATCCCGGCATCGGAGGGCAGCTCACACATGCAATGGTATTTGGTTGACCGCGAAGGAAGTTTTAGGTCGGTCGTTTCGGCGCAGCACGCTGACGACATGGTAGTCAATGCCGCCTGTGCTTTGGTCGGCGTGTCCTCGGGATCGTGCCGTTTACGTCTTCGGCCAGCCAAGCTTGAAATAAAGGGATTTAGTGTTCTCTCGGAGCTGCTTAGGAAATCCGATCCCGATCGAATCTGGCTTTCCTGGCTCGGTGCCACATGGCACGACGAGCTTCTGCCCGGCGGCGATGCGACGATCGAACGGCTTGTCGAGCTCATGTTGACGCGCCATCCGAACGAGCGCTTTCAGTATCGTGCTCGTGCGCTCGACGACCTTGCCGCGTCACATGTGTTTTCTCCATTGATCGCGCTTTGGCGTGCGAATGGCGTCATTGATCTGCGTACAAACCTCGAAGCCGTTGTCAACTGCACCCGCGGCAAATATCTCACCGTTTATCAGGATATGGACGCGGGTGAGGTCAAGTTTTCCGAGTTTGGTAAGACCAAGTGGGCGGTCTACGACAGCCAACGCTGGATGACGAAATGCATCGGACAGCCCGTCCGGGATCAGCCGGACTACGAATATGGCTGTTGGACGGCTAAGGCGTATCGGGACGCTTGTCAGAGAGCCGTCCCGACTCTGTGCGATATGGATACCATCATCTTGGATCCAACAGGCGGCGGCGATCGGCGGCTTCAATACAATCGCCTTACATTGCCTGCTATCGGCCACGATGGCAGCAGACAAATGCTGGCAACATCATGCCACGATTCGAGCGTCTTCCTTCGCGCGCCAATCGACTAGGAATCGAAACGCATCATCGATGATGTCGCTTGACGTCTGGCGTGCCAGGAACATGACGAGCTTACCTTCCGGATAAGATTGCGAATGCTTGAGCAGCACCGATTCTTGCAGGTCCGAGAAGCCGGCCCGAACATGCAGTTTCTTCGCGACGTTGTCGGTCGACATAAATGCGGCGGAGCTTGCGATATCGTATTTCGCTAATCCGTAGCAGCGGGACATTCGTGGAATGAGATCACCGAGTTGCCGTCCCCGATAATCCGGACGATTCCACACACCGCCACTCCAAGCGACACGCCCCGTGATCTCTGATGCCAACGGTGCGGAAATCGAGCAAACCTCATTCGGTCGCTGGTCCCGCTTAGGATTCGCATAGAACAAACGCAGGCTTTCTGCTTCAGCCTTGAGAGTCGTTGTTTGCCAATCAAAAACTCGCAGCGCCTGCGTGGCAACGACATCGCCATTGGCATCTCGGCCTAAAATGACAAAGCCGTTATCTTCGGTGACGCCACCCAGTCGGGGTTGAAAGGTCGACAGCAGCGGGCGCCAGCTGTCGCGATTTTTTCGATTTATCTCGGATAGTTCTGCAAACGTGCCAAACTCCAATCTCACACCACGTGCTTCGACTTCGGTAACAGTCTTCATGAAATACCGCATGAGAAGGTCACGAGGCCCGTGCTTGATTTCTAGTTCATCCAGAAAACGATTTCGTTTAGGTGACAACATCTCTGAACCTCTTCTACTAATTGTGGAGGTTCTGATCTTGTTCTACCGTTTGACAATTGGAAAGTGGGCGCATGTCGACAACCCACAATATTGACGCGACTGAGCGCGCTGCCCTAGACTTGTGCCTATGCCGTCAGAGACAGCGGAATGCATATTTTTTGTTTGATTGGCAGGACCTATGGATTCGCAGAGTACCAGTGATCACCCGAGGCCAAACGACGTGGATAGGTTGATCTGTAGTCGCTTCAGAGCTCGACGTTTGCTTATGGGGATCAGCCAAGCCAATCTTGCATCTGCTGCCGGATTGTCTCCGCAGCAGATCCATAAATATGAGACCAGTGCCTCAAGATTAACTGCGGGACGTTTAGCTCAATTTGCATCCATATTGAAAGTTCCAATTTCGTATTTCTATGACGATTTGGACGCGGATGAGAGCCCGCCTACCCGAATAAGCCAACTCCTGGCTGACGCAGGGGCCGTGGAAATGCTCGTCAGCTATAGCGCGTTGCCAAAACGCTTGCGACCCGCGACTTTGGCATACGTGCGGATTATTGTGTCGGAAACAGCGGATGCCGAGTTGCGGACCTCTGGACCCGAAACCAGTCTACCTCGAACTTTGAAGACTGGTGACATCTAAGACTAAAAGGGCATTTGGTGCTGACGATTATCGATCCATTTCAAGTTCTGCGATGTTCAAAAGAGCCAGCGCATTTCACACATTGATCCACCAACGTTGGTCTGCACCATCATTCGTCAGGCAAGCGCTGATCGCGGAGGGAGCCACGGCCAGGCAAGGCCGAAGCAAGAGAGTTTGACGGATCAGCTCGGAATTAAAAACCTCCAGAGTAAAAAGCGTGCGTCTGCGCATACAATACCTTGTCCGCTACTGTGAAAGCTGAGTTTTTTCGAGTGCATCGGTCAGTGGTTTGATGATTGCAATATCTGTGCAACACGCGTGGACGTGATCAAGTTGGCGCAGGCCGGCTACGGCGGTATTGGCCCACTTCTGACGGTCCACGATCGGCAGCTTATGGCGGTGCTGCGGACGCGTTCGAGCGGCGTGCGACAGCAGAGATCGGCTCATCTTGGTCATTTTCCAAGCCTGGCTTTCAGCGCCGGCACAACAAACTCGCTCATAATTTTTATTGGCAGTTTGCCTTGGTTCGCGTCACCGTCTTTGCCGGCCCGACGTGATCAGCTTTTGCCACGACGAACCGCGCGTTGGAAATTTCTGACAACTCCGTGTCCGTGAATGCGTTGTCGCCTACCGTCAGTTTGTGGAGAGAATCATGCGGTAGGTGTAACGACTTGATCCCAAAACCTCGTGCCGCGTTTAGCCGCAGAGACACGCTCGTGACCTTCAAAACAGCCGCCGCGCTATCGGTAGCAATACTTCTCGCCGGGTGCGCCCAGGCAGTTGATGGACCACTTTTTCAGAGTCACTCCAAGGCCCCGAAAGAAATCGCACCGATCTCCGTTACCTCCGTCGACTATCAGGGTTGGTCGTGCGAGCAACTCTACCGAGAGGCACTTAGGATCGACGTTGCGATCACCGCGACCGCGACGCGGCAAACGGACACCCGCAGAACGGGCCTTGTCAGGGACATCTTGTACGATTTTCCCATCTCGACGCTATTCGGCAGAAAGGTAGATAACGTCGACAACGTCGATCCGGAATTCGCTCACCTCACGAAACAGCTGGCTGCGCTGGACTGGGTTTACCAGTACAAGAATTGTTCGGTGGTCACTGCGACGCTTCCGGAACCCCCGCCAATAGATTGATGGTTGATGAGCAACCGATTCCGACAACCGCCAAGCCCAAACCGCCGCCGCCTGATCCGTCAGGACGTCACCAAGTTTTGGCTATAGCTCGTTGCAGCCTTGGGCTCATGCGAATTCGTTGGCGTTTATTGGTTCAACACACGCGCCATGCGTTTCTGCCGATTAAATTTCGACCACCCGATCCAGGTGAATCCAATCACGGCAGGCAGTGAGATGACGGTTGGCAAGAAGGTCAACAAGACCAGCACGAATGGCAGGGCCCACAGCCACCTGAGTATGACTTCGCAACTCTGGCCGATCGATTTCGCGCTGTGTGAGACTCTCGCATTTGCTGTCTGCACGCGATCTAGAATGTCTTGCGAGCGCTGGACTTCGGACATCAGTAAAGTGCGCCGACTAAAACGTGTGCCGTGCGTGAACTCGAGCTTAAAGCCTGGTCATTCGTCCTGCTCTCGATGACCAAAACAGTCAGCATCAATCCGTTGTGGCGCCACTCGTACGCACAAACAGGTCGTCGTGGTCGGAAAGACTACGACCACATGGGCAAGAGTAAACGTGTTTGCACAAATCCGATCAACCAGCCAAGGCCGGTATTTGAGCTGGTGGACGCGGGACCATTCGAACTGACTTGAGGCGGCGAGTGTCTGTATACCAACCACTTACGTATCGGTTGAGCGCCAGGTCGGCTTTGATCAAATCTCTGCGATTTCCCAGCGGGAGCGATGACCATTAGTTCGATCGATTTGTTTGTCGTCGGCTTCGGCTTCAATACTGGACCCAAGAATGGTCATCTTTCAGGATGCTTCGCATCGCCAGTGAGGCTGTCCAAAAGCGCCTGCGCAGCCTTCGGAACGGTTTCACTGGTCGCAATCTTTAGCGTGCGGGTGGCCCACGATTCGTCGAGCGGGATGAGTGCCAAGTCGGTTCGATCAGTAAACGGCTCCACAGCCCCAAGCGGTAGAATGCCGACACCGAGCCCTGCCTCCACCATTCGTCTGACGCCATCGAAGCTCATGACTTCGACCCGGTTGGCAAGGCTTATACCCTGTCTGACAGCTTCGGCATCGAGGAATGCCTGCAACGAACTGCCGGCCTGCAGACCCACCATGTCGTATTGAGCCAGCTCCTCCAGGCGGGTTGTATCGGCTAATGCAAGCGGGTGACTGACAGGCGCAAATGCCACCAGCGTGTCAGTTCGGTAGTCTCGAACCTCGAGATTGTCGACGGGGTAATGCCCGGAATAGATGCCGATGTCAGCTGTTCCATCGCGCACTGCAGTTACGACCTGGTCAGAAGTCAGCTCTCTAAGCTCGATCTTGATATCAGGAAACTTCTCGACGAAGTGGGCAAGATCCTCGGGCAGAAACTGAGTGATGGCCGATGTGTTCGCAGCAACACGAACCTGACCACGCCTCGCTTGGCTGAAGCGAGCCATCGCTTCATCGAGTTCATCAACACCTGAGATGATCGCGACCGCAAGGCGAAGAAACTCTTCACCAGGTGGCGTCAGTGTCACGCCTCTCGGCTGGCGCTGTAGAAGTGGGCAACCCGTATGGTGTTCCAGATCCGAAATGCGTTTGCTTATCGCGGATGCGGCTATGTTTTCAGCCTCTGCTGCACGCGCGATGCTGCCAAGGCCGGCAACCTTGGTGAACAGTTTCAGACTATAGAGATCATACCGCATCGGCCCAACCTAGCAGGCTGGCCGCAATGGTACAGCTGCTAGACGTTCGTTTCCATCCACCGACGAAGTCTATACGCCGCAGTTGTTTCATCAATCTCGACGTCATCCCACGTAATAGCCGCACCATCAGTAATCGCATTCTTGAGCTTGACTTGATGCGCCAGACCGAGCGGCAGGTACCCTGCTTCAATGGAAGCCGCCGCAGGCCTGAGACCGCCGGACACCGTATAACCACCTTCGCCATCGAGGATTTCACCGGCGACCAGATCGCGTTTGGCAATCGCGGCGACGTCACCGCGAAAGCCGGTGGCGAAACCCGTCGGCTCACCGCGCAGGCCGACGGAAGCAACCGACACGGCCAATTCAAGTCCGATGAGGTGCCACCGCTTGTAGAGTGACATGTAGCGTCCGCTTGGATCCGTGACGACGTTATATTCTTCAAAACAATTGCGCAGGTAATCGGTATCAGCCTCAAAGCACACCCAGACACCCTTGCGAATGTCATAGGGCACGGGCTTGCCTTCGCGGGTTTGGGAGGACGCCACCTCAACCATGCCCTTGCGCTCCAGACATCCACCTTCCGACTTGGGGCGCATCAATGTCGGAATATCGTCGACGCCGCCGACCGGGAAGGTCAATCCGTCCGTTGGCACGTCGAGACCTGTGGCGTTTGCGATGGCCGCCGACTCGATGGCCGGTTTGGAGCCATCAAGAAACGCATTGAACATTTTCGGGTTCAATCGACCGCGCTCGGCTTGCTCTTTGCTCAGTCCCCAATGATCCCAAACAGTCTCAGGCGTCGACTTACGATACCTCGGCAACCACTTGTGGCCGCGACCCGCTGCAACAACCGAGAACCCGCAGGTTCTCGCCCAATCAACAAGATCGCAGGCAAGTGCCGGTTGATCGCCATATGCCATGGAGTAGATAACGCCGCTCTCTTTCGCTTTGGCTGCCAGAGCGGGGCCGCAGAACGCGTCGGCTTCGACCGTTACGTTGATCACATGCTTGCCGTTGCGAAATGATTCAATTGCGTGCTCAATGGCTGCCATGGGGGCCCCGGTACACTCGATGACAATGTCGATCTTGGGATGCGCGACCAATTCTTGCCAGTCATCGCCGACGAACGTTTTACCTGTCGCCGCCGCATCATCGAGCGAGGAGGCTGAGAAGTTCTCAGACGACCAACCGACAAGCTCCATATTCGACCTGGCTTGCGCTGGCGAGAGATCGATCACACCGATGAGATGAATACCCGCTATGCGCGCGGCCTGGGCGAGGAACATCGACCCGAACTTGCCAGCCCCGATCATCCCGACTCTGACTGGATTGCCTTCTTCAGCGCGGGCGCGCAGTTTTTGATAGAGGTTCATGACTAGCCTAATCTGTTGTTTGCGCTGGAAGTCACCGCATCACGTATGATGGACGCTCTAAGCATGGATGGGGGCGAGCTTTTTGCCGAGAATCATGTCTGATGCTTTTTCGGCAATCATCATGGTTGGCGCGTTGGTATTTCCTGACGGCATAACGGGCATAATCGAAGCATCCGCGACGCGTAGGCCATCGACGCCCTTAACACGAAGCTCGTCGTCCACGACGGCTTGCGGGTCATTGTCGGGGCCCATCCGTGCCGTACCGATCATGTGATACACGGTGATGCCGTTTTGTCGTGCCCAGTCGAGCAGTTCATCGTCAGTCTGCAAATCGCCCGACGGGTTCGTGCGTCCCGTCAGAAATGGTTGCAATGGCGGCGTCGACAGCAACTCGCGCCCCAATCGCATGGAGCGCAGCAGAACGCGCTGATCATGCGCCTCGGCCAGGTAGTTAGGGTTGATCTCGGGATGATCGAAGATGTCCTGTGAAACGACCTTCACATAGCCTTTGCTCTCAGGGCGGGTCTGCCAAACGCCAAGTGTCATACCCGGCGATTTGTCCAGCAGGCCGACTACACCTTCGCGGAAGCTGGCAGGCGTAAAGACATACTCCAGATCAGGAGCATCAAGTTCCGGTGCAGATTTCCAAAACAAATGCGCCAACGACGGACTAATGGACAGAACGCTTGGCTTTCCGACAAGCCACTTCGCGATTTCAAGTCCAAGTGGCAGCCCCTGTGCCATCGAGTTCAGCGTTCGCACACCTTGAAGATGCGCCACCATGCGCACGCCGTAGTGATCTTTGAGGTTGTTGCCCACACCTGGCAGGTCAAGCAAGACATCAAGAGCAAGATCGCGAAGGACAGCCGCTGGTCCGATACCGGAAAGCTGCAGCAGTTTGGGTGTGTTCAGCGCACCTGCGCAAAGAACGACTTCACGCTGCGCACGGATCTCGTTCGTTACACCGCGACGGCCGCCCTGGACGTACCGCACGCCGACCGCCCGCTTGCCCTCAAATACAATCTCCGCTGCCTGGGCCGAAGTGCGCACGTCGACGTTGGGCCGCTTTCTTGCTGGGCGCAAGAAAGCCTTCGCCGCGCTGTAGCGGCGCCCGTTGTGAATGGTCCTTTGGAAATAACCTGTGCCGGCCTGATCACCGCTGTTGTAGTCGGGATTGCGCGGTATACCCAACGTCTTCGCGCCTTCGATAAAGGCTTCACAAATCGGGTGGATCAGATCCAAGTCCGTAATCGGCAACTCGCCGTCACGGCCTCGAACGCGATCGTCGCCCACACCTATTCGACGTTCCGACCGTTTGAAGTACGGCAGCACGTCGGCATAGCTCCAACCTTTGTTGCCAAACTGTGCCCAGTGGTCGTAGTCGGAGCGTTGCCCGCGGACATAGTTCAAACCATTGATTGAACTTGAGCCGCCAAGCACGTGGCCTTGTGGTAACGAGAACGCCCGGCTCGCCGTATGCGGCGTCGGCGTGGACATGAAGTTCCAGGTCAGTCGCTTCGAATAGATGTTCTTGATGTAACCCGCAGGAATATGAATGAGCGGGTGATAATCCTCAGGACCAGCCTCAAGCAAGCACACACGAGCTCCGTCTGCGCTCAGCCGGTTCACCATGATCGAACCCGCCGTACCGCCCCCGACGACGATGTAATCAAAGTGATCCGCCATGTTCGCCAAACCTCCGCCGAGCCTGATAATAGGAGAGAGCTGATGCTGTCAGGCGTTGTCATTGGATAACGGTCACATCGCAAACGACGATGGCGGGCCGATAGCCCGTTCTTACGTTGCCAATCAAGCATTGAAAGAGGCCGTCTTTGACCGTATCAGGGCGACCTTTGGTAGCTCCGAGTTGGCTTTTTTATGGCCCGATATTAGGCTTCACCGGATATCCAGCACCCGACGTACAACCGCTATGTGAACCTTTAAGACAAGGCGCTGATCTGAAGTTCCGCTGACCGGTGCTCCTCTCGCAACGCAGTCAACCGCCGGGCACCACGTCGGCTTCGATCAACAAACTGTCTCAATGATACGTTGGCATTCTCATAGCACAGGGCTTCGATACCTGCATTAGCCCCGACTGCGTTCCGCCTCAACATCTTCAAGTGAGGGTGGCGACCAGCCGAGATCCGTCCCGGCGCTGTAGGCTGTATCATGTCCTTGCAACAGGGCAGCGTTCTCCTCACGGATTTTTCGGAAGCGTTCGAGGTATTCCTTGTTCTCGTGAATAGAGACTTCGGGATCATATACATCGGCAAGTGAAGCAAGTGAGCGGCGATCAAAGTCGACGAACTGTCGCGCTCGCCGCTCAGCCTCAAAGGGATGTATTCCGAGTGCTTCCAGGGCAGAGCGCCCTGCGCGAACACTGCTGTCAAACGTCTCCCGCACGATATCCCTGCAGCCAGCAGCCCAGAGCTCATAAACATGGTTCCGATCAATGGCACGAGCGACGACGTGGACGTGCGGGTGGTTCTGGACGACGTATTGGACAAGCGCCGTGATGTGTTCACGATCATCGATGGCGACAACAAGTATCTTCGCGTCATCGATGCCCGCTGCATGAAGCAGGTCTGGACGCGTGGCATCTCCAAAATAAGCGCGGAAATCAAATGCTCGCAGCATCTCCAGCTGGCTCGAACTGTAGTCAACGACTGTTGGCTCATACCCGAGCCCGCGCAGCATTCGGTTAACGATGCCACCGAAGCGGCCATGACCGGCGATGATAATCGATGCTTCGGGAATGTCCGTGTCCGGCTCCCCGGAGGCCGGTGTCGTAAAACGCGGGGCAATAACTTTTTCGTAAAGAATAAAGAGTGCCGGCGTCAGCAGCATGGACAACGCAACCACGAGCAGCAGCTGATCTGCGATCGCCTTGGGTATGACAGCGTTGGCAACTGTGAACGACAACAGCACGAAGCCGAATTCACCCGCTTGCGCTAGCCCGAGACCGAAAAGCCATCGATCATGGTCGGTGATATTGAAGACATAAGCCAGTGCCAACAAAACCGCCGCCTTGAGCGCGATAAGACCCAATGTCAGCAGCAAGGTGGTCGACAGGTTCGCCGAAAGGAGCCCGAAATCGATGCTTGCTCCAACAGTGATAAAGAACAGTCCCAGCAACAGCCCTTTGAACGGATCGATATTACTTTCAAGTTCGTGGCGATACTCGCTGTTGGCCAGCACAACGCCGGCGAGAAACGTACCAAGTGCCGGGGATAGACCGACCAAGGTCATGAGAAGTGCGATGCCGATGACCCACAATAGCGCTGCTGCAACGAAGATTTCGCGCATTCTTGCCGTTGCAATGTAGTTGAACATTGGCCGCGTCAGATAGCGTCCGCCGACAACCACGACGGCGATCGCAGCAAGCGTGACTAACGTCTGCTGCCAACCAGCGAGTCCTGCAATGAGGCTCATGGTGTGGCCATGATCGTCTTTGTGGCCGTGACCTGAGGCGATGGGTTCTACCAACTCCGGCAACGCAAGGAGCGGAATGAGCGCCAGCATCGGTATGACTGCGATATCCTGAAAGAGCAATACGGCGAAGCTACCCTGGCCGCCATCGCTTTTCATGAGGCCTTTTTCGTTCAGGGTCTGCAACACAATGGCCGTTGACGACAATGCCAAGACCAGGCCGATCGCCAGTGCAACGCTCCAAGTTTGGCCAAGCAGCATTGCGATTGCTGTGATTGCAAGTGTTGTCAGTCCGACTTGTAGCCCACCGAGACCAAGCAGGCGCGACCGCATCTCCCAGAGCAGTCGAGGTTCGAGTTCCAACCCGACCAGAAACAACATCATCACGACGCCAAATTCGGCAAAGTGCTGAATGCTGACGACGTCGACCTTGAACGCTGCCAAGAGTGGACTGATTACAATGCCGGCAATCAGATAACCAAGGACAGAACCTAGGCCGAGCCGTGTAGCAAGCGGAACAGCAATGACGCCAGCGCAAAGGAACACGAACGCCAGGAACAACAATTCACCCATCGTTAGACCCCCTCCTTGATGGGCAACGCCGCATAGCTGATCGTGTCAGTGGCGCTGGCAACCTCGAGGTCGTAATTGTCGTCGCGTAATGCCTCGATAAGGCGAATATATCCGTCGACGTGCGGCTTGATCTGGTCAGTCGCCGGCGCCTGCAGAGACGAATATAAGACGTAGGGCGCGGCAAAATTCATCTGACACAGCCGCGCCGTCTGTTCGAGCGGTGTGAAGAAGGTACGCAATGGATAGTGTTGAAACCCTTCGGGCGCATAGGCTTCCTGCGGCCCACCCGCCGTGACGGCAAGCATCATGTGTTTGCCGGCCAATTGGTCACCGCCGGAGCCGTAAGCGAAGCCGTGCTGCAAGACGAGATCCTGCCAGTCCTTGATTATTGAAGGCGTGGAGTACCAAAACACAGGGAATTGGAAGAGCACGATGTCACTAGCCAGAAGACGTTCCTGTTCAGTGGCCACGTCGATGTCATGGCGAGGGTACTCCCGATAGAGATCTACGAACGTGATACCCTTTATCGATTGGGCGGCCTCCGCCATTGGGCGGTTTACGCCTGACGTTTGATGACTGGGATGCGCATAGTAAACTAAGACTCGTTTCACTCTTGCTCCCCTTATTGACTGGCTGGCAAAATTGAATGCCCATTACTATTATTGATGACTATCGGTCGTCACGGTCTCGATTGCACGCACGAGATCGTCACACTTCGCTGCATCAAGCGCATCAGGATGAGGCGAACCAAAGCGCTTCTCGTCATTGTCGAAATACTTGCCATTGGCATCAGCAAATTCATCCGAAAGCGCTGCACGGACCAAAATGTCCGCTCCAATACTGAGGTCGTTGCCAGCGACGCCAAAACCTTCCTTGACCATCTTGCTTGCCAACAGAGAACCTGGGTTGACGGCAATCATAATCGGTCCATCCGTCCGCAAGTGCGCCATCGCATTTGACCACATGGTCAGCGCCAGCTTGCTCTGTGCATAAGCTTCCATGTCATCAAGACGCGTCCGTCCGGCGAGGGCATCGAGATTGACCGGAGCTTGCGCTGCCGATGATAGATTGACCACCCGACCTGCCGCATCCATGAGAGGTAGCAATTTCTGCGTCAACAGATAAGGCGCCAGCGTGTTGACCACGAAGCGTACATCAAGTCCGGATTCAACAGTGGTTTTGGGTGTCTTCAACACACCAGCATTGTTGATCACGACATCGAGGTGATTGTGTCGCTCTTTGATCTGGTCAGCGAGCGAGGCAACATCGGCGAATCTCGATAGATCAGCGACGTAAGTCTCGACCTGCCCGCCCTTAGCGAGCAATGAGACTTCGCTAGCAGCCGTCTCAAGTTTTGTCGTGTTGCGACCGTGCAATAGAACGACGTGGCCACCCGCGGCAAGCAGCTTTGCAGTTTCCAAACCGATGCCGTCAGTCGAGCCGGTTATGAGAATTGTTTTGGTCATTCGGTTAGGTTCCTTGTCCCGAAAAGGCCGGCAAGACGTGATCTGCCAAGCGTTGGAGCGACGTTTCGATTTCGGCCCGGTTGAACCGTAAGTTCAGTGCGACATGATTGATCCCGGCCGATTCGACTGTTTTCAGATAGGCGAGAAGAACGTTCACGCCTGACCGAAGTCCGAGATGGATCGGCTGCGCGGGCGCATCCGCGTCATCGACAAGATCGACGTAGAGCGACTGTATGGCCGGTTTGGCGGGCAGCCCGGCAGCCTGAGTGCGCGTGCGCCAATCAGCAATCACACGCGCCTGCTGGGCTGCGCCACGCGGATAGGTCATCCAGCCATCACCGTTCGCAGCCAGCCAGTCTGGGCTTTGCTGAGAGCTACCGGTGATAAGCAACGGCAATCTGCCGCCCACTGGTTTAGGCAACATGTCCATGCCGCCGCCAAGGTTGCCGTAAGGGTTTTCAAACTCTGCCTCGGCATCCCCCATACGCCTGATGTATTCATAGCCATCGCGAAATCGTCTGCCACGGTCGGTATGGGAAAGCGCCATCGCCGGGTATTCCTCGGGCCGGTCCCCCGATGCAACGCCAAGCAGAAGCCGCCCGCCTGAGAGCACATCAACGCTTGCCGCGGCTTTAGCGACATGAGCTGGATGACGCAGCGGCAGCACGATGCTGGCGACACCAAGAGCAATGCGCTCTGTCTGTCCGGCTAGTAAACCCAGATACACGAACGGGTCGAAGATCTGACCTACATCACCAAATGACGGCACGTTGAAGGGGACGTCCCTCAGCCAAACTGCCGAGAACCCGAGTTCTTCGGCTCGCTGAACGCGCTCGATGTGGTGCGCCATGGTAGGCACTGAGCTGGTTGTATAGGCCTCCAACGGTGCCACCAGACCAAGGCTCAAGCGGTTCGGCTGGAACACGGCTTTGTAAGCCCGATTAATTGGCTCGAACTCATTGTCATCCAGTCGCTTGAGCATTTCGATCCCTCAATACCGAACGAGTGTCCGGCTTTCGATGCTTTTCCTCACAACATCTTTCGTGTCGTCCTCGACCATATCGAGCGCACTATGTGCGACGGAAGGCTTGCCATGGTTATCGTAGATGTTGAAAAGGGCAATTTCGTCCGGCGTCATCTTCGACAAATAGATCCATTCGTGAGCGTTATTCGCGACGAGCCCCATGATCGACCCGAAGCGGTCCGGGTAGACCAATTTGATCGTCAACCAGTCCTCGGCATCGACAGATCCGGGACGCACAAAGCCAAGCGGCGCACTATTGATCGGGTTCTCAATCGGGCGCCACACGTTGATGAAAGCGAAGTGCCCGCTCTCCCATCCGCAGGCTTTATCTTCGTCGAGCAGATCCCGCAGACGCTGGTGTGCGCCCTGCCGGCTATAGTCACTGTGCACGTTGCGGGCGGGGCGGCGCATCGAATTTGGATTGTCGGTTCGCAAGGTGTGGTCGAAGACGATTGTTTCCTTTGCACCGATCTCGCGTGCAAGCATGTCCTGTAGATCGCGGTTGTACGCCTCGTGCCAGTCAGTAGAGGTATCGAAATCGCGAACGCCGGTCGCGCAGGTGATGAAGGAAACGCTATCGTCGGCGAAGCTGACCTCGACGTCTTTGCGCGCATCTCTGACAAGGATCTCGGTCGGCACGAGCGCGGGAGAAACGATCTTCCCCGACTCACCGTCCGCGTCGATGTGGAACGCCTGCTCCTCGGGACTGGCGACGTGGTAGTTCACGGTTGCGATGGCTTGCATGACGTGGTCCTCGCCTTGTCGAGGCGTTTTCCGAGTTTGGGTGACCCGGAAAACGCCGGTTCTTCATGCGGGTTTCTGCTAGTTGACGTCCTGCACCTGGACGACGAGATCATTCCAGGCGCGTTGGTTGTCCATGTCGAACTGCGCACCATTGTCGTCTGCCCAGGTGAAACGCTTCAGCGCCGGTGTTTGGCTCGTCGCCTGATAGAGCCAGTAGGCTTCTGCCTTGAGCGCCTCCACGATCGGCTTGTCGATTGACTCGTAGACAGCCTGTTTGGTCGCGTTGATCGAGGCAGAGGGCCACTGGGCGATCCGCCTTGCCAGCTCTTCCACGTACGGGCCGATCTCCATCGGGTCCAATGCGCGGTTTACGGTGCCCAAACGTTCGGCCTCGTCCGCATCCCAGTCACGGGCGCCAAGCGTGATTTCCAACGCCCGGCCAAGCCCAACCTGGCGTGCCATTCGCGAAGCACCGCCGCCGCAGGGCAGGATGCCCATGGCAACTTCCATCTGCATGAACTTGGCCTTGCCGCGCGCTGCGAAACGCATATCGCAGGCAAGCGCAAATTCGTGCCCGCCACCGCGCGCAAAACCTTCAATCTTAGCGATGGTCGCCTGAGGCAGCCGGCTGATACGCTCCAGTACACGCTGAAGGTCAAGAAGCTTCACTTCATCGCGTGAAACGGCGGTCCCGGACATGTCCTTGAGGAAGTTCGTGTCAGCGTGAGCAACAAAGATCTCGGGGTTGGCTGACTGGAACACGATGACTTTGACGTCTGGGTCCGCTTCCAGCTTCTGGGCCAACATGTCGAGGTCGGCCAGCATCGGCAAACCCTGGATATTGACCGGGGGATAGTCGAACGTAACCCACGCGATCGCATCGGCGATCTTGACGTCAAAAGTCGTGAAGTTGTCGTACTGCATGCGTCATCTCCTTGCTGCGATGAAGGAGAACTATTGCTTTTCTCAGAAATATAAATACATCATATTCGAGTTCACAATTCGGATTTGGTATATAATATCATGGACACCAACAGCCTTCGTCTCTTCGTCCTCGCGGCAGACAAGCTCAACATCAGCGCAGCCGGCCGGGAGCTTGGCATGGCGCCAGCCGTGGCCAGTGCGCGGCTTGCCAAGCTCGAGCACACACTTGGTGCTGACTTACTGCATCGCTCAACTCGTAAAGTCGCCTTGTCGTTGGAAGGGGCTGAGTTTCTGCCATATGCCAGGGAAATCCTAGATCAAGAAGATGCCGCACGGGCCGCATTGGGCCACGGTAGTGCCACGGCGACCGGTACCCTGCGTTTCACCACACCGAGCACCTTCGCCCAGCTTTATATTGCGCCCTTGTTGCCCGAGTTTTTGAAACGTCATCCCGGCATCAATCTGGATCTACGCTTCAGCGATGCGCAGTTCGATCTCATAGAGGGCAGTTACGACCTTGCATTGCGTAGCTCTTCGCTTGCCGACAGCAGTCTTAAAGCCCGCAAGCTTGCCGACGATGAGCGAATCTTGTGTGCCTCACCTGCGTATCTTGGGGAACACGCTGCGCCTTGGCGGCCAAGTGACCTGGCGCATCATCACGTGGTGGCGTTCCGGGATCAGGCGCCAAAACAATTGACAGGCAAAGATGGGGCCAGAGGACAGTATGATCCGCGCGGCGCGAAGTGTCGCGTGGTTGTCGATGACGGTTTGAGTTTGAAGATTTCGACGATTGCCGGAGCAGGGATCTCGATGAATTCGGTCTGGAGCGTTCATCAAGAGATCGCTGACGGGTCACTGGTCCGCATCTTACCCGACTATAAAATCGACGATCCCGTTGCCTTATGGTTGGTCTATCCAAAATCGAACGTGCTAACCGCAAAAGTCAGAGTCTTCATTGATTTTCTGTTGGAGAAGATCGGCAAAGCACCACCGTGGCTCGACGTTCGATAGCAATATCTGCAGTGTGGACGTTGCGCCTTTGGCAGTCAGAAGAAGGTCTGGTCTCGACTGGGCAACGCGCCGCGTGCTGTCGTGGCGCGTGTCGATTACGATGGAAGCTGCGTTCTGCCTTGAGGCGCTGGAAGACGCTTTGGCGAAGCATGGCGAGCCGGTCGACCGTGCCAGTCATCTAAGGCAACCTCGGAGCGCTACTATGAGGTCGCATCGCTAGGGCAACCACCATCTTGATCATTTACATGGCGGTCAGTGTCCCGGCAAGGATCGGCAGGTTTTGGTTTGGTTTGCTCCTGATCTGCCGCTTCAGCGCCGACGATGGCGGCAACTGCCGCCGCGCCGATGCCGAGCGAGCGCAACAACGCGCGACGACTGACGATCCGTTGTGAGGAAATGTCTGCGTCTGTTAGCGACGGGCGTTCCATATGACAATCCTCAAGACGCTGAATGAACCTAAACAGATGCAATGACCATAAAAGAAGCCATGCCAATTGCAAAGTCCCGTGCCCGTCATTTTGCAACATGCGAAGCAGGGGCAATCACGATCCACTTTGGCGCACGAGCAACCCCTCCTTCAACAATCGGCCCACCAGAACGAGCTTTTCTTCACCATCCAGTTGCGGCAGGTCGCTTACTGCGAAGGGGCCGTGCCCGAGGGCGAAGTCTAGCGCGTCGCGCACAAATCCGGGAAAGCTGATTTCCGATGATCCGAAAAATACGACAATTTTCTGATCGACCTCGCGCATGAGGTAGTTGACGCCAGGTCTGGGTGCCACCTTGCTTTCAAGCACGAGTGGCGCATCAATCTCTTGCAAACATCCGTAAAAGTCGGGTCGACGCGATGTGACGAAGTCTTCAGCCATCCGCTGCAAGATCGGCGCGAATTCCACATTTCGGGCGACGGTTTCGAACTCGGTCCGAAATTTCGCAGCCGCCTCACTCACATCGAATCCGGGAGTTGCGAAATCGACCGGCAGGTTGGCGCGCAACGTCGGCGTTGCCAGGCAGATCTCAGAGACCGCCTCGATCATGACTTCGGCCCAAGTTTTCCCAATCAGGCCCAAGGTGATGTGCAGCGAATTCTTATCGTTCGAGCGCGCTGAATGAAACAACCCGCGGGGGCAATAAAAGAGGTCGCCGGCGCGCAACTCAAACTCGCGCGTTGGCGGGCCGGCTATGTGTTTGTCGGGGTCAAAGGCCTGCCCCCGCAGTGGTAGGGCAATCGCCGTATCGTATAGGGTCCAAATTTTTGAACCGGAGACCTGAAGAACGAACACATCATGGCTGTCAAAATGTGTGCTAAACCCCTGCGCATTTGGTGGCGATAGATAGATATTCGTTTGAAAATGGCTGCTGAAGGTCTGCTCCATGACGCGGCAAAGTTGCGCCAGTGGCGCGACACGTTCGTGCATGTGCGACAGGGAAATCGTGGCACCCGACGCGAACAACTGATAGACGCGCGGCAGATCAATTCTGCCTGGCGGGCGTGAGGTGGAAAAAGAGTAGTCATCAGGCTTGAGTTCGCGTGCCGCATCGACCAAGAAAACGTCGGGATGGCGAGGCGTTGTTGTTGCTAGGTAATGGTCGATGGTGTCCATGCTCAACAGCGAGGCCCATTTCGAGGGACTATGCCGTTCGATCAACAGCGGCTCTTGCTCATAGAACTCCGCGAAAAATGTTGGTGTTAGGATTGGGTCAATCAACCACTCGAACGACATAGCCATGCAGCCACCCAACAAGTTACATTTCGACACCGATGCACAAGCGGGGACCACAATCCCTTGCGATGCTTGACGCTTGATAGTCACTTTTTCGACAGCCGGACGTTCGAGTGCGATCAGCCTATCCGCAACATGCTCCAGAATTCAACTCTGTCGAATGCGGCTGATCGAAGATCTCGGCGCGGATTGGCGCCCCGACAGATGTCGACAGGAGATCGCACCATCCTTGGCAAGGTCTCAAAGCGCGGCAACCGCTACCTTCGAAAACTTTTCGTGCTTGTGGCCTGGGTTGACCTGATCAAGCCGATGAGTTGGGAACGACATGGTCTGAAGCTGCCAAGAAACGACTCCATCACAAGGTCCTCGCCATCGCGCTTGACAACGAACTCGCCCGCATCACCTGGGCGGTCTTGAACAGCCAGCACAACGTTCATGCAAGTGTTGAACGTCATCCAGCGTGACCAAAGCCTTTTCAGTATTTCCGAAGGGATGGCTTCACGTAACCACGTCAAACAGCTTCCCGCCAAGGTCTGCGAGTTGAAGTAACAGATGGAGAAAACGGTCTTCCCGGCATCGCCGAAACCAGGTGACCCGAACGGCCCGTCCGAGGCCTGTCGGCTAAAAGTAGCGACGATGCGCTGGTATCCATGATGGCTCGGAGTAGAAAGCTCCAAATCGAGGCCGGATACGTTGATGCGAGACCAATTCCCGTGTCTCAAGTTTCGACTTGCAACACACGGCCGGACCATACGTCGGGTCAAAACCGGCTGTTTAAGCCGAGAAATTTCCGACCGGTTTGCTCTCAACAGCAGACCAGTGCGGCCAAGTCTTTGATCGCGGCGGCTCGGTTATGTCTGGTTCATACCCCTTCCGGAAGTTCGCCATTCGGCAACTTATGGGGATGCTGCAGACGGTTTCACTTCGACCACATAGGAAACGACCGCTTCACAACTTTCAGAGGGTCGCAACTATTCAGCAAGAGGTTCTCGCAAACCAACTGAGTTATGTTAACCTTGGCGCTAGGCCCTTTACGACGCGAAGAGAGAAACCGCCATGACATTCACGGTTCGCCGCATCGATTACTTTTACATTATGATCGAAGATACTCCTGAGGTCGGATATAAAGTCCTCTCTCAGTTGTCGGAACAGAACGTCAATCTCGTAGCAATTACCGCGGTTCCTTTTGGGCCCGCTCGAACGCAGCTCACCGTATTTCCTGATGAGACTTCCGAGATGCAGCGCATTGCGAAGCAGGCAAATATTTCACTCGACGGTCCGCATCCAGCACTGGTTGTGCAGGGAGACGACGAGGTCGGTGCGCTGGTTCAAATTCATGAGAAATTGCGCGACGCCAATGTCCACGTATTCGCCTCCACCGGGGTAGCGGATGGAAGAGGTGGCTACGGCTACGTCATCTATGTTCGTCCAGACGAACACCAGCGGGCCGCCGAAGCCTTGGGCGTCTGACATTTGTCGCGTTGGTCAACTGGCCAAGCCACACGTCTCGATCGGAATGACCGCAGGTGTGAAGCGTTGCGGATGCCTTTGACCAAGGCAATGATCAAATAGCAGACCGTCCATTAAGTGTCCGCTCAATCGAACGTTACGAAGACACCTTTGCCGGTCTTGCCTTCATCGAACAGCGTGTAGGCCTCGGCGGCCTGGGCGATGCCCCACTGGTGGGTGAAAATCTTGTCCAGGTCGATTTTGCGGTCAGCGATGAAGCGAGCGCAATCCGCCTGAACGGTCTTTGAGAACGTCCAGCTGCCGACGATGTTCAATTGACGGAAGATCAGGTCCGGCATGACCTCGATTTGAAGATCGCCGCCAACGCCGACCATACAGGCGGTTCCCCAAATCCGAGTGGAGCGCACAGCAGCCCGCCGTGCATCAACCGAAGATGTGCAGTCGACGGTCTTGTCCGCACCCTCACCGTGGGTCAGTTCCTTGATGGCTACGACGGGATCGACAGCGCTTGGATCAATTGCCGTATCCGCCCCCCAGTCGAGTGCAAGCTGTCGTCTCTCCGGTGACACTTCGATGGCGATAACGCGTGCGCCCATCTGGACGGCCAACAGTGTCGCCGAAAGGCCGACAGGACCCTGACCAAACACGGCGACTGTCTCATCGCCATTGACGCCGATGCGCTTTAACGCGCTGTAGGCGGTTCCCGTGCCGCAGGCAATGGCAGCGCCTGCCGGAAACGAGATCTCTTCCGGTAAGGGTACCAGTGAGTGGGCAGCGACGTTCATATACTTGGCGTGAGCGCCATGCCCGCCGTAGCCGTAAGCTACAGCGCCGTCCAAGCACATCTGCGTCCAGCCGGTATCGCAGTGGCGGCAGGCGCCGCAGCCGTCGTAGTGATGGTCCATTACGCGATCGCCGATCTTGGCTTCGCTTTCGGTGATAGCGGAGCCAACCGCCACAACGACACCGCATGGCTCATGGCCGGCGATGACCGGACCTTCAATTCTCTGCGCACCAACTTCAACCCGACCGTTCGGGCTGCGGTAAGCGCCAAGATCGGTGCCGCAGATACCGGATGCCTTGATCTCGAGAACGACATCGCGCGGACCCGGCGTTGGATCATCGAAGTTCATCACATCCAACGTCCGGTTGCCCGTAAAGGTAATGCCTTTCATGTGCGGCCTCTCAAACTCTTGTGGTGACGCAAGATAAATGCCTCACTTCGTGGCGGCAAGGAATTTCACGGTGAGGTCCCCGGCCTGTTCGAAATGCTGGCAGACCGATGAGTACCTGAACTTGCACTTGTTCACTTGGCTCGAAGAGGCGCGTGCGATCATCGAAGAATGGCGCGTCGATTACAGCGAATGCCGGCCACCGACGGAGTTTGCTGCTGCCCGGCCGCAAGGACCGTCTGCGCTCCCGAGATGTGGGGCTCCCGCGCAGCCTGCCCTTGCTCACGCAGCATGAAACGGGCACAAGCATGCGGACATCTGTCAAAAACGTGCTGATGGTACTCATTTGCCAACGCGAGAATTGAGAATGTCGGAAGCTGCCTGTGCCTTCAATTCTCGTCGCATCAGTTTCCCGGTAACCGTAAGCGGGAGTTCTTCTGCAACAACCAGCCGATCGGGGATTTTGTAGCGCGACAGCCGTTCACGGCAGAACGCGAGAACACTGTCCGTAATGATAGAATGTCCAGCTCGGGCAACGACGTACGCGACAATGATCTCCCCGCGACTATCGTCGTCGAGCCCGGTCACACCGGCGAGGGCGACATCGGAATGCTGTTGCAGCGTTTCCTCGACTTCTGCAGGCGAAACATTGATACCCGAGCGCTTAATCATCTCGGAACGGCGCCCTGCAAACTGCAGGCATCCATCCTTATCGAGCGATCCTAGATCACTCGTTCGAAAGTACCCGTCATCTGTAAAGGACTGGGCGTTGGCCTGCGCGCTATTGCCGTCGTAGCCCCGCGTCAGGTATCCGCCTACTTCGATTTCCCCGACCTCGCCTGGCTCAAGCAGTTCGCCACTTTCAGGATCGCGAATACGGATGCTAACGCCTGGAAGCGGTGGTCCCTGTGAACCGGCCCGCTTCGCCAACGGCCAGTCGTGCGGTGTGACGCAACAATTGCCGTAGTTCTCTGTGGCCCCATAGATATTGCAGATCTGTCTAGCGCCGAGTTCGTCCGCCGCCTTGGCGATATCCTGCGGGGCACCAATCGTGACGCCGGTTCTCAGCGATGATGTGCGTTCCGGACGGAAGCCGTCATGCCCGACCAACGCATTTGTCATTGCCGGCAGCGTGTAGAGCGCAGTGCAGCGCTCGTGCTCGATGAGGTCCAATGCCGTACCCGCCTCAAAATGACTTTGAAGCACGAGCGTCGCGCCATGCGAAAGCACGGCCGGCAGCGCATTGATCGCGCCATACGACCAGAACAGTGGGATCGAGATGAGCACCCGGTCACCGGCAACAAGACCTTGACGCTCACCGATATTGAAACCGTTTTCGATCGCTGCGAAATGATCCAACGGCACGGATTTCGGACGATTGCTGGAGCCCGAGGTATAGAGAATGACAAGCGGGTCCGTGGCGCTGGCGCGTTCTCCTGGCGGCAACTGAGGAAGCTGTTTGTCAGACCGGAAGTCATCGAGATGTTGCAATTTCGGTGATGCTGCATCGCCGATCAGGCCGCAGGTTTCGAGGCCGGGCGTCGCTCCGCGCGCTTTCATGGCGAGAACGTTATTGGCAAAATCCTGGTCGCCAAACTGCTCGACCATAAAAAGCCATCTGGCGCGGGAATCGTTGATCAGAAATTCGAGCTCGCTGGCGGTCGACCAGGTGCTGAACGGCACCAACGTTGCGCCAAGCGCCGTCGCTGCAAAGAAAATCTCCAGCCATTCGATACGATTGTGCGACAGCAACCCTACGCGATCGCCACGCCGGATGCCGTCGTCTCGCAGGCCGGATGCGAGATAGCTTGACGAAGCGGCCAACTGAGAGAAAGTTACTCTATGGTTGTCGTAGATTGCAGCAACGCCATCCGGCGCTATGTCGGCCTGTTCGCAGAGCAATTCAAATGCCGTACGGCTATATGGTGCCTTCATCGGTCTTCGTTGTTTGGTGGTCAACCGGAGCAGGTTAGTTGAGATACTGCCAATGTGAGAACCGTTATCAGACACCCGACTGAGATGTCACGCCAGTCCGCTGATAATAATTTCAGTTTCACCTCTCGCCCGTGCGGATCAGATCGGCACCTTTTTCCGCGATGGCGATGGTCGCGGCAAATGTGTTTGCCGATGGCAGTCTTGGCATGATCGATGCGTCGACGACCCGTATGCCCTTTAAGCCATGCACGCGCAGTTCGTCATCCACGACGGCGAGACGATCGTTGGTCGGTCCCATCTTGGCGGTGCCAACAAGATGATAGCCTGTATTGCCTCTGCGTTTGGCGAAATCTAGAAGTTCGTCGTCAGTTTGCGCATCAGGTCCTGGCAGGGTTTCATGGTCGAAATAGTGCGACAACTCAGGGCGATGTAATATCTCCCGAGCCAGCCGCAGTCCGGCTAGAGTGATGTGCTGGTCAGCTTCAGCCGCCAAATAGTTGGGCTGTACGCCGGGTGCCTCCGCGGGGTCAGTTGAACGGATGCGGACGAACCCCGTACTTTCCGGTCGAGGCTGTGCCGCGCCACAGGTTAATCCGGGAAATTCGTCAAGGACATAAACCTTGCCATCCTGATAACTACCGGGCGTGAATAAGATGCGCAGATCGGCATCATCGAGATCGCGATGGGATTTGCCATGGACGAACGCGATCGTGGGGCACAGCGCCAAGATGCTCGGGCGGCCCAACGCCCACTTGGCAATTTCCAGCGATAAGCGCGGCCAGCGTGCAAGCTCGTTTATGGTTGTGACGTTCTTGGCGCGGGCCGTCATTCGTACAGAGTAGTGGTCGCGAAGATTTTCTCCGACACCGGGTAACGCGTGGCGAACGGTGATACCAACGTCGTTCAGGTGGCCCGGATCGCCGATACCCGATATCTGGAGGACTTTCGGTGTATTGATAGCTCCCGCGCTCAGGATGACCTCGCGGCCAGCAGAGATCGCGCACGCTTTTCCGGCGCGATCGCGGTAGCGCACGCCGGTTACGCGCGTGCCATCCATCATCAGATCGGTTGCCTCGGCATGCGTTACCAATGTCACTGACGCGCGTCGCAAAGCTGGTTTCAGAAATGCGTCGGCACAACTGACCCGGCGACCGTTATCAATGTAGCGTTGGAAGTAACCTGCTCCAAATTGGAAGCCAGAGTTATAGTCTGATGAACGCGGAATTCCGGCGCCAGCAGCAGCATCCAGAAACGCCTCCGCGAGTGGATTGCTCCAATCGAGGTCTGTAATGGGCAACGGCCCCGAGTGACCGCGATCTTCAGCAGATTGATCGGTGATGCGGGTCTCCGAGCGATTGAAATAGGGGAGCAAGTCATCGAACCCCCAGCCGCGATTGCCCATCTGCGCCCAAACGTCAAAGTCCGCGCGTTGGCCGCGGTTGTAGACCATGCCGTTGATGGAGCTTGAGCCGCCAACGACCTTGCCCTGGGGCACGGCAAGGGATCGTCCGTCCAGTCCCGGCGCTGGCTCGGTCTTGAAGGGCCAAATGAACCGGTCGCCGTAGAGAGTTTTGACGAAGCCAGCCGGAATCCTGATGTAGGGATGTTTGTCGCTGCGTCCGGCTTCCAGCACACATACACTTGCCCGGCCGGACGCGCTCAAACGATCGGCCAGAACGCAGCCGGCTGCTCCAGCCCCAACGATTATATAGTCGAACGCTGGCTGTGACATTGTTCGCTTTCCACGTGCCTGTTCCTGCAATTTTCACGGATCAGTTGGCGACAACCATACCCTTGATATGTATCGCTCCCGATGTTGGAAAAAGCCAGACCGTTGCCTAATCTGAGGCGGACTGACGATGGGATATTTGTTCAATGACAGCATTGAGTGAACCGAAATCCATAGCTGACCTGACACCGCAGCATGCACAGAACCCGGCGACCGAAGCGGAAGCCCGCGCGCATTACTTTAACACCGGCAACGTGCTCAACGTCGTCCTACCCGAAGTTCCAAATGCTGTCTTCGCCGATGAGCCGAGGCGGGCTCTGGATCCGGCAACGGAGACCGATTTCATCGGATGCGACGTGTCGCTGTCTATGGAGTGCGCCTTTCCGGCGCACGAAGAGGCGACCTGTTCCAGACCGCCTGACCTCCAACTGCGAGACGCATGTCTCGCAGTTATCGAACCGGATCGCTGAATGGGGGCAGAAATGCAGGAACGGGTGGTCGCATGTGGTGCCGGTTTTGCGGGCGACCGAACTGAGCCGGCGGTAGCGCTTGCGGCATCAGGGCAGGTCAACGCGGTTGGTCTTGAGTGTCTCGCCGAGCGCACGCTTGTACCAGGTCTGCGAGCACGCCAGGGCGACTGCGAAGCAGGATACGACCCTCGTTTGAACCGCCGCCTTAGACCTCTGCTTGGTGTTGCAAAAGATAACAAATGCCGCGTGATATCAAACCTCGGAGCCGCCAACCCAGCCGCTGCAGGCCGCAGAATTGCTCAGTTGGCCAAAGAGCTAAAGATCACCGATCTGAAGGTGGCAGCCGTCGTTGGGGATGATGTCCTTGGATTGGCCGATAGGATCGAATGGGACGAACCCATTTCTGGCGATCTGCTGGGCGCGCACGCATATCTTGGTGCTGGCGCGCTGGAAGCTGCCATCGATGGCAATGCAGATGTCATCGTGACGGGGCGTGCGGCAGACTCTGCGCTTTTCTCGGCTGAGCTGCTTCCGATACTCGATAACAGGGATGACGCCCTGGCCGGAGCGACAACAGTTGGTCACTTACTTGAGTGCTCGGGGCAAGTGACAGGCGGCAACTTCGAGATGCCCGATGGCGCGAGCCTTTCGGCCCAGGATTTTGCGAACCTAGGTTTTCCACTTGCCAGAGTAAGATCAGACGGCAGCGCCGAACTATCGCTTCTGGATGGTTCTCCAGGACGCATCGATGCATTAACCTGCACGTTGCAATTGCTCTACGAAGTGCATGACCCGGCGAGCTACATTACCCCGGACACCATACTCGATTTTACTGGAATTTCGTTTGACGAGGTCGCGCCCAATCGCGTCAGGGTGCACGGTGCGCGATCACGGGGGCGCCCGTCCAGACTAAAGGTGTCAGGCTTCGTCGACCTTCCGGGGATCATCGCTGACGTTGAAATCGGTTACGCCGGCACGCATTGCCTGCAACGTGGCAAGGTGGCGGCTGACGCTTTGCGGTTGCGGCTTGATGACGTGCCGCCGGAAGATCTCAGGATCGACCTGGTTGGAATTGATTCAACCTTGGGTGCTGCATCACTGCCGCCATCCAACCGCGTTCCGGAAGTTCGTGTCCACGTATCGGCGCGTTGCCTGGACGCGGAAATGGCGCAAATCATCGAAGACGAAGTCTACTCGCTGACCCTATCCGGTCCGGCAGGCGGTGGAAGCGTTCGTAGCGAGCGGCGCGCAAATCTCGCGGTTGTTGACGGATTCATTGAGCGTGGGGCGGTGGCGACAGAAATCGTCTGGGAGACGGCATGATGCGTGTTGGATCCATCGCAGTCGGGCGCTCAGGAGATAAGGGCAATACGCTCGACCTTACCCTCGTCGCCCTAACGGATGCCGACTATGACCGTCTCGAAAGCGCGTTAACGCGAGATGTGGCACAAGCAGCGATCACACGTGTCATGCCCGGATTCGTTCGGCGTTACGAAGTACCCGGACTGCGCGCGTTGAAGTTCGTCATCGACGACGCGTTACCTGGCGGTGTCTATGCGACGTTGCACGCGGGCTTACATTGGCAGAAAGCTGCCATCTGGGTTCTGTTGGATCTGGAGATCGAGTAAGGATACGGCGCGCAAGGACCTGATCAGACGCGGGCGTTGGTAACAATTGTCGGAATAGCTGTTGGTGGGCCACCGATGCAAATGTTGTGCTTGGCCGGACCAACTAGTCAAATCCGATCGGCATTTCCCAGCGAGCTGTGCTGGACATCGAGGCGGCTCGGCAATCGGCTTGCGAATTGGTATGGTCATTGGCGCTCGGCATCGAAAAATCAACCAGCGCCGCGCTCTGTGATCTCGACAATCCTAATCAGGCGCAATTCATCGTCGTAGTGGCCGCGCAGATCAATATCGACGCCGGCAGGGACAAAAATCGCGTCCAGTTTTCCGGCGTCTTCCATCCCGTTAGGCGACTTGACGACGGCCTGTCCCGCGACAACGACGAAGAGTTGATTGAATTCAATGGCTGCTTCCCGCAGCCGGTTGGCAGGCTGTACGACGCAAAGACCGAGGCTGATCCGGTCACATTCAACGCCAACACCTGCATGGCAGTTGTTGGGCGATGCTGCAACCCAGTCGGCCTTCCAATGCATTTGGCCAGCTTGCGAAGCCGCCGACCAATCCGGCTCAAGATGCGCCATTTCGACCAAAGTGATTTCGTGATCGGCTGGATGGGGACCCGGACCTTCAAGGTAAACCGCGGCGCCCCATTCTTCGAGATCATCGTTGACCCAGAGAAGCCGGACATCGACGTCACCGATCGTGCGCACACCATGTGGCACACCGGTCGGTATGAAAAGACAGTCGAGCGCCCCCGCAATGTGCTTGTTGCCTAACCCGTCGATGCTTTCGACCTGTCCGTCCAGGATCACGTAGATTTCGTTCATGGTGTGAACGTGGACGCCCGGCTGGCGATTGCCGACAGCCATGTCCATGATGCCGACAGCACAATGCCGGCTTGAGATTGCCTGGTCTACGTTCGTGTTGATGTAGCCCTCAGGTCCGCCCATCCAGGTGATCAGAGAGCGCATGAAGCCCGGTTCCGTCGCACGTTTTACGCCCCAAAACGGTTCCAGATCACGATGACGAACAATCTCCACTTTCGCCATCAAAGCCACCTCCTCAATAGAAACGATTTGCTGGCACAGCCTACCATGCGCCGTGCACCCATCACCACGTCATCGGTGCACAATTCTGATATTTGTCGGGTAAGCATCACAGGTTCAGCCCATTCCGCTGTGAGCCGCCGTGAAACATGCGTCGCGCGCCCCCCCCCCCGGTCGACGCCCGGCCGTGAATTGTTCCAAGATGTGATATCGCTTCACTTTGTGCCATTTACCGAAGAGTTGTGATTTATTTCGCCTTGTACGAACCGCCAAAGCGGTCGCGTGACTCTTGATGTGTGGAGGATGGTGCATGTCGTTAAATGGCAAGGGCGCGATTACGGGGATTGGTGAAACCAGATACGAGCGCAAGTCGCCGAAATCCGCATTCGAATTACAGATCGAATCCTCTCTCATGGCGATCAAGGATGCCGGGCTGACGCCAAAGGATATCGACGGCGTCATACCGATCGGGCTCACGGGCGCGCCCGCCGAACAATTCGTCGAGAACTTTGGCATCCCGGACCTGCGCTTTTCCGCGGTGACCCCGCTCGGCGGCGCCAGCGGCATCGCATCGATCCAGGCCGCTCTTGCCGCAGTGGCGGCCGGGATTTGCAACCACGTCCTGATACCGAGCGGTCGCAACGTCTCATCGGGTGCCAAGGCCGGGCAGCGCATTCATCAGATGCCGCAGTTTCACTTGATCACCGAGTATGAATATCCGTTGGGCGCCATCTCGCCCGCCCAGCTCTACGCGCCGATGGCAAGACGCCATATGGAACTCTATGGCACGACCAGCCTGCAGATGGCGGAAGTCGCGACGACCGTGCGGTCACATGCCCTGTTGAACGACAATGCCATCATGAAGAAACCGATGACGATCGACGATCATCAAGCCTCGCGCATGATCTCAGACCCGTTCCGTCTGTTCGATTGCAGCCTGGAGAGCGATGGCGGCTGTGCCTTTGTTGTAAGTTCCACGGAGCGCGCCAAAGATCTACGCCAGCCGGTGGTGCGCGTCCTCGGGATCGCCGAAGGCCACCCCGACAGCCCGAGTGCCATCACCCATCGCAAGGACATGACGACGCTCGGTATCGCCAAGGCAGCGCCTAAGGTTTTCGGCATGGCCGGCGTCAGTCACGATGATATCGATGTCGCGGAAATCTATGATTGCTTCACCTGGGTGTTGATTTGCCAGTTGGAAGACATGGGGTTCTGCAAGAAGGGCGAGGGCGGCTCCTATGTTGAAGGCGGGCGTTTGAAACTCGGCGGCGCGATGCCGGTGAACACGCATGGCGGATTGCTGTCTCAGGCGCACATGCTGGGCATGAACCACGTCGCCGAACTCGTTCGGCAACTGCGTGGCCAGGCCGATGCGCAAGTCGACGGGGCCGAGGTCGGTCTGGCGACCGGTTACGGTGACATGGGCGATGGCGCGATGACCATCATGGCGAGGGGGGCCTGACGACCATGACAACGCTAAAGCCCTCGCCACATGCGGATGGCGAGTCACGACCCTACTGGCAAGGCGCCAACGCGCAACGGCTGATACTGCAGAAGTGCAGTGATTGCGGCGATATTCGCCACTACGCGCAAGTGACTTGTGCCAAATGCTATTCAACCGCCTCCGAAGCGGTCACCGCTACCGGTACAGGAACCATCCACAGCTGGACGATATCACATCACGCCTTCCATCCGGGGTTTGCCGACGACCTTCCATATGCCTTGGTCACCGTGGACCTTGCTGAAGGCGTGCGGGCCCTGGGGCGACTCGATGGAGTTTCGTTCGACGACCTCAAAGTTGGTCTGGCCGTAAAGGCGACCTTTCCAAAAGGCGATGATGGTTTTGGCCGTCTGACGTTCGTTCCCGCCTAGTTGCAGGAGGCCGCCAATGATACCTCGAACGTTATTCTCGGAGGAGCACGACATTTTCCGCGCATCAGTGCGCAGGTTCATCGCTGAAGAAGTGATGCCCTTCCATGCGGCGTGGGAGAAGGCCGGCATCGTGCCCCGCGAACTGTGGCTTAAAGCCGGCACGCTTGGGTTTCTCTGCACAGCGGTCCCCGAGAAATACGGCGGGGCCGGTGGCGACTTCCGCCATTCGACAATCCTGGTTGAGGAAATGGCACTGGCCGGGGCCACCGGTCCGACATTCTACCTTCATTCCGAAATCGTGGCGCCTTATCTGGTGGCTTACGGAACCGAAGAACAGAAGCGGCAGTGGTTGCCGAAAATGGCAACGGGCGAGGTCGTCGTCGCACTTGGCATGACGGAACCGTCCGGCGGAAGCGATGTACAAAACATCCAGACAACTGCCATTCGTGATGGCGATGACTATGTCATCAATGGCCAGAAGGTGTTCATTACGGCAGGCCATGCGGCCGACTTGATCGCCCTGGCCTGCAAGACGGACCCGTCGGAAAAAGCCAGGGGTGTGAGTCTCATTCTCGTCGAGACGGATCGGCCGGGATTTGAACGCGGGCGCATGCTCGACAAGATCGGCATGAAGGCGCAGGACACCGCGGAGCTGTTCTTTTCCGATCTGCGCGTGCCGGTCTCGAATCTGCTCGGCGAGGAGGGACGCGGATTCTATCACTTGATGACCGAGCTGGCACAGGAACGCTTGGTTCAGGCCATCCGTGCCGTTGCATCGGGCGAAGCGGCCCTTGAATGGACATTCGACTATGCTCGTGAGCGCAAGATGTTCGGCCAGACCCTGGCGGACTTTCAGAACACTCAGTTTGTTCTCGCGGGACTTCGTTCTGAGCTGCTGGCGCAACGCGTGTTTATCGATCGATGTATCGAACTCCATCTCGAAGGCCAGCTCGATGCGGTCGACGCAGCGATGGCGAAGCTGGTTTCAACCGAATTGCACTTCAAGGTGACCGATCAGTGCCTGCAGTTCTTTGGCGGCTGGGGATATATGAGTGAGTTTCCGATCGCCCGAGCGTTCGTCGACTCGCGGCTCGGGCGCATCGGCGGCGGCAGCATCGAGACGATGAAGCATCTCATCGCCAAGGATATGATGCGCGCGGCCAACCGAAGTTCGCCCCTAACGTGATGCCGTGAACGGGGTCAGTCGGGTGCTCCTTGCGCGGCTCTTTCGGCAAGAAAACCGCTGGATTTCAGCAGGCCGGTAGGCCGCTTGCTCAGGACTTCGGCGCTGTGTACGCCGAGGTTTTGCTACAGCCGCCGCACGCTCGAGGGCGTCCTGGAGACCCGAACAGGTGGCCGCGTCATGCGAATGCGGCCCTCCGTTGGATGATCCTTTTCTTGCCAGAAATCGCCTGCCATGAGTTGCTCGTTCTCCAGCAACATTTCCTTCGAATTGACGATCATGACCGGAATGTTGGCGACGTCCAGAACTCGCTGCCATTCCGCACTTGTCCGCGTTGCAATAATCTCCGCGAGGATGCCGTGGACGGCCTACGAATTGCTGACCCAGCCCGCGATCATCGCAAACCATTCGTCGGCAACCAGTTCTTCTCGCTCGGCGAGAACGGAAAGAACACTATCCGCACTGGTTTTGTCAGCCATAGTGGTCGGCACAAACGATCATTGGTGTTGGTATCGTTTCGCAATCATTTGATGATGAACCAATAACTGTTCTGCATATGGTCCGGGTTGGCGCATCCCTTTTGGCATTCGCAACGCCAGGAAAACCTAATCCGGTCCGACAACAATTCAGATCGAAACCTGGGCTCAGTGTGGCGAGCAAATGTCGTCGTCCCCAATCCCCATGTTTCCCCAACCAATCCCCACGTTCACTTCAAGCAAGACAGCGGTCATTGCTGCATATCAGGATGACCAAACGGCAGAACTAAGCAACGCGGCGTTCTACCGTTCATTAAGGACCAATGCCATGACCCAATCAGTTGTTGTTTCGGATCGCCAATCCGTCATTGCCGTCCACGGATCCGCAAGTACCGGTGCGCAATGGGGTGGCCTTGCCGATCTGCTCGCCAAGGATTTCGACGTGCACACGCCCGATCTGCCTGGTTACGGTAAGTCGCACAAACTGCGGGTCATAGGCCGACCGACGCTCTACGGCGACGCCGTTCAGATTGCAGCGCGTGCGCTACAGGCGCCGGCCCCGGTACACTTAATTGGTCATTCATACGGAGCCGCGGTTGCGCTCAACTATGCAATCGAAAATCCGAGCGATGTTGCCAGCCTGACATTGATCGAACCGACCTTGTTCCATCTGCTAGGGAGCGGGCATGAACACGATGCGGTGCACTACTCTGAGATCAGTGCAGTTGCCAACTCGGTTCGCTCGGCATGCCTGAAAGGTGCGCCGGCGGATGGTATGTCCCGGTTCATCGATTATTGGAACGGAGGCGGCACCTGGGAAGAAACGAAACCATACTTTCAGGCGCGTCTTGCCGGTCAGGCCGTCGAGGTCTCGCGAAACTTTACCGCGACCTTTGCCGAAACGTGGCCGGCAGCTCGCTGTCAGCGGGTTGAATGCCCAACGTTGATCATAACCGGTCTAGACAGTCCTGCACCAACGCGACGCGTCGCCGAGATCGTCACCACGGCCTTGCCGAACGTCCGGCACGAACTGATTGCAGGCGTCGGTCACATGGCCCCTATGACCCATCCCGATGTGATCAACCCGTTGATCGCCGAGGCCCTTGACGCTGCCAGTCCAAGCATTGGTGGGGCCACGGTTCTGGAGGCCGCCTAGCAGGGTTTGCCGGGCATGTCTTCTCTTCTCAATTCAGATCAACGCGTGAAAGGGAAACACAATGGCCATTGCTGCGCCATCAGTTGACACGCCCGATTTTGCCGCAATCAAGGCGAAACAGAACGTCACCTGGTCATCTGGTGACTACGCCAAAATCGGCACGACGCTACAAATCGTAGGTGAACGACTGGCCGAAGCCTTGGAGCTCCATCCGCGGTCGTCGGTCCTGGACGTCGCCGCCGGCAACGGCAATGCAACGCTCGCGTTTGCCAGGCGTTGGAATGCCGTCACATCGACTGACTATGTTCCAGCTCTGCTTGAGCGCGGTCGCACGCGCGCCGAAGCCGAAGGCTTGTCCGTCCAATTCCAAGTCGCGGACGCGGAAGCCTTGCCCTTCGACGATGCGAGATTCGATGCGGTCGTCTCGACTTTCGGTGTGATGTTCACGCCCAATCAACAACAGGCTGCCCAGGAACTCACCCGCGTTTGTCGGTCCGGCGGCAAGATCGGACTGGCGAATTGGACGCCGGATGGCTTCATTGGCCAGCTGTTCGAGGCGCTCGGCCAATTCGTTGCGCCGCCTCCCAACGTTCAGCCGCTGACCAATTGGGGAAGTGAAAGCTGGATCAGCTCCACATTCGGAGATGTCGCGACCTCTGCAGTCATAGACTCAAGAGAGTTCATCTTCAGGTACAGGTCCGCCGACCACTTCCTCGAAGTTTTCCGCACCTACCACGGTCCCGTCCACAAAGCCTTTCTTTCATTGGATGCGCCAGAGCAGGCAGCGCTCGAGACCGACATAAAGTCAGTGATCGCCCAGTTCAACGACGCCACTGATAGTTCAATGCGTGTCCCGGCTGAGTACCTGGAAATTGTCATCGAGAAGGCTTGATGCATCGACGACAAGACCGGGGAGCAAAGCTCGACCTTAGAAATTTCACCTCCCGTCTTCCCTCAACAAATCGATTGGCAAAAAGAAAATGACGTATACACCATGGAAAATCAAAGGCCCCAAGATCGGTGGCTGCAGCTGCGACTACGGTTGCCCATGCGAATTCAACGGTCGACCGACGCTTGATGATCTGTGCGAAGGCATGGAGGCGATGCGCATCGATGAAGGCTGGTTTGGCGAAGGCGCAGAACAGGTCCGGCTCGACGGATTGATCATTGGAGCCCGCTTCCGATGGCCAGGCGCTGTTCACGAAGGACGCGGCGTCGCCCAGGGTTTTATTGATCATCGCGCAACGCAAGAGCAGATCGACGTCCTCTTCAAGATCCTCGGCGGCGAGGAACAGGAACCGACCACTGTCTTCAATATCTATGGGTCGACTATTGAAAAAGAACTGGATCCGATCTTTGCAGAGATTGATTTCGCCGTCGATATCAAGGCGCGAAAGGCGCATTTCAGAATTGATGGCGTTGTCGATTTCCGTGCCGAGCCGATCAAAAACCCGGTCACCGGTCTTGAGCACGCCGCCCGGATTGTCCTGCCCGAAGGGTTTGAGTTCCGCACCGCTGAAATGGCGAGCGCGACATTCTACGGCGAAGATGATGAGCTTGGCATGGAGCGCGCCAACCGATACGCAGCACTGTTTTACGCCGCGTATGGCCCTTACGGCATCATCGATGAAGAGACCAACGCCGGCATGGCTGCCGCTGCAGCGTAAGGTACGGTTCCATGACGACCATCATGCAAAACGCGACTGTGGCAGAGAGCATCCTCCGTCGCGATCGTTGGATTACAATTGTGGGACTTTGCACCGTCACCGTGGGTGCCTGGGCTTATATCTTGGCCGGCGCAGGCACCGGGATGAATGTCTGGGCGATGACAACGTGGTCATTCCCACCTCCGTTTAAACATCACATTATGGCGCAATGGACGGCAGTGTACTGGGTCATCATGCTGGGCATGTGGTGGATCATGATGATTGCCATGATGATCCCAAGCGCCACGCCGATGATCCTTCTTTACGCTCGTGTCTCCCGCCATAGCATCAGGAAGGGAAGGATGGCCGGACACATCATTCCGACAGCTGCCTTCCTGAGCGGTTATCTCCTTGCCTGGCTCTTCTTCAGTGCCGTCGCGACGGCACTGCAGTGGACGCTGGAGCAGCTTGGGCTCCTCCATGGAATGTTCATGTGGAGCAACAATCTGATACTTTCCGGCGCATTATTGGTTGTTGCAGGTTTCTACCAGCTTTCTAAATTCAAAACTGTCTGCCTCGAACATTGCCGTTCACCTGCCGAATACCTTTCTCGACACTGGCACGATGGACGATGGGGAGCACTGCGCATGGGGGGCAGCCATGGCGCCTACTGCCTCGGATGCTGCTGGGCGCTCATGGCACTATTGTTTGTCGGTGGTGCGATGAACTTGGTCTGGATAGCAGGGCTTGCAATGTATGTGCTGATCGAGAAGTTGGCACCCTTTGGAGAACGTATCGCTCAAGCGATCGGCGCTGGTATGATTGTTGTTGGCGGCCTGCTGCTCATTGCCCCGTCAGCATTCGTGTAACTTTAACCTTCCAAAGGATTGTCAATGCTGCTCCTTAAGCGCTTACGGAGAAAGTCCTGTTAGTGTATGCTCGGTCCGTTTTAAGGACTGGGCATATGCTTTTACGCTTTCACAATTTTACAATTGACACAGCAAGTTACGAACTGCGGTCGGGCGATGATATCCGCCGCGTTGAACCGCTCGTTTTCGATCTTATTGTTTTCTTCGCCCGGAACCCGAGGCGACTTGTCTCGCGAGACGAGTTGATCGAACATGTCTGGTCTGGTCGTATCGTTTCGGATGCGACCATATCAAGTTCCATCAAGGTCGCCCGGCAGGCGCTCGGCGACAGTGGTAACGAGCAGAAGCTCATTCGAACCGTACGCAGCCGTGGCTTCGAATTTCTTGCCGAAGTGATGACTGAAACACCGCAAAAGGCCGATCTGTTGACGGGCGCCAAGATCGGACAAGTCCAAGCTGGTGAATTAGCAGTCTCCTCCGATATCGCTGCCAGTGAGCCCAATCGCGCGCGAGAAGATCGACTTGGGCTTGATCAGGAATTCCAGCTGCCCAAGCGTCCCTCGATCGCCGTATTGCCATTTGAGGCGCTTGATCAGGATCCCGATCGCGCCATTTTTGCTGACGGCCTGACTCACGACATCATCTCTCGCATATCGCGTCTACGTTGGTTATTCGTAATCGCTCGGGGCTCGACGTTTACTTTTCGCAGCTCCACCGACAGCGTTGAGCAGATCGCGCGCACGCTCGGTGTCCGCTACGTAGTCCATGGCACCGTTCGATTTGCCGGCCTGCGTGTCCGGGTCAGCGCCGTGTTGGTCGATGCGGTGGCACGACAAGAGATCTGGGCGGATCACTTTGACCGGCAGATCGAGGATGTCTTTGCCATTCAAGATGAGATATCCGCAATCATCGTTGCCTTGATGGAAACCGAAATCGAGGAGGCCGAACAACGACGTGCGCTCCAAAGTCCGGTCGAAACGCTCGATGCGTGGAGCAACTATCATCGCGGCCTTTGGCATATGCATCGCTTCAACAAGGAAGGCTTTGCGCAGGCGGAGCAGTTCTTTGAGCGTACTACTGAGATCGACCCGAACAGTCCGCGTGCGTTTGCAGGCTTGTCATTCGTAAACTTTCAACGCCATTTCCTGGGCCTCGTTCCAGATCGCGAGAAAGCCCTGCAACTCGCATTCGAGCAGGCCGAGCATAGCATTGAGCTGGATTCGAAAGACCCTCTGGGTCATATGTCTCTCGGACGGGCACTATTGATGCGGCGCGAATACGACCATTCAATTGATGCGCTCGAGACGTCGATTCGACTGAATCCAAACCTTGCACCTGCGCAGTTTTCGTTGAGCCGCACTCTGATGGCGGCAGGATTGAGCCAACGCGGCATCGAAGCAGCCGACATTGCGCGTCGACTGAGCCCGAATGATCCGATGCGCTTTGCGATGTTGTCGGTCCGCGCCAATTGCCTCGCCCAATTGGGTGAGTTTGAAGAAGCCGTTCAATGGGTGCAGCAGGCCACCCACCAGTCAAATGCCCACTTTCACATCCTCGCCATCGCCGTCTACATATCGTGTGCAGCCGGCGATATGGATCTCGCACAAAAGTATAAAGAGCGCCTTCTGAAAGCGCGGCCCGACTACCGAATTGGCGACTTCTTTCGTGGTTTTCCGTTGCGCTCCAGCGACCATACCAATCTCGTCATCGAGGGTCTTAAGCGGGCAGGGTTGCCGGATTAGATCATAAGCGCGCTAGTCCTGGCGCAATGGCAATCTTCTCATCCCGGCAAAGCATTGGCCTGCCGAGCAAGGTCCAACCGATCAACCTCGGAAAGAACGCAGAAGCAAGGCGAGAAATTTAATTTGCGTCCTTTCGCGACGGCATGCGTCGAAGGGGGTGAATGCGAACGAAAGGACAAGGCAATGAGACTTCAACTCGCCCTCAATGTTCCAGATATCGATGCTGCCGTGGATTATTACGGCAAACTGTTCGGAACGGAGCCAAGCAAGCGCCGTGACGGTTATGCCAATTTCGCCATTGCCGAGCCGCCGCTGAAGCTTGTGCTGTTTGAAAACCCAGATGCCTCCGGACATCTGCACCATATCGGTGTCGAGGTCCTAGGGGCGGATGTCGTTGATACCGTCCAAACGCGTTTGGAGCAGGTGGACTTGCTTGATGAAGCACGTTCCGAGGCCAAATGCTGTCATGCCAAGCAGGAAAAACTCTGGACGCGACCTCACAACAACCTTCGCTGGGAGTGGTATTATGTCAGTGACGAGTTCACCTCTGCCGATGAAGATAGCCTCGGAAAGACATGTTGCACAGGACCAACGAAAACGGAAAAAATCGGTACAATTTGAGGTCGGCTTGCACGATGCCAGAAGCGCAACCGATAAGCGATGACGAATGGCATAAGATTGAACGCCAGCTGCGCACCTATGTGCGCAGCCGCGTCGATCCGGCTTGGATTGACGATGTAGTTGGTAACATCTTAGTCCGTCTCGTTCAGAATGCTCAGGCCTTGTCAAAGGCCGACAACCTGGCGGCCTATGTACAGCAAGTGTCCAAGAACGCCGTTGTGGATCACTATCGTCGACGCAGTGTCGAACATAGAGTGTTGTCTCAAGTTCAAGCCGATGCTGCTGGGACAATTCATTCGAATGACGTACAGGCCGCCGAAGCTGCCATCTCGCGTTGCTTGTTTCCGTTCATTGCTGAGTTGCCGCCCAGGTACCGGAATGCGCTCACACTGACCGAAATCAAACAACTGTCCCAGAAGGAGGCTGCCGATCGTCTCGGCCTCTCAGTGTCTGGCCTGAAATCGAGAGTGCAACGAGGTCGCTCGCTTTTAAAGCGCGCAGTTTCGCAATGCTGCCTTGTAGAGATCGATCGTCGGGGCGGCGTGATGGATTGTGAGCGGCGTCCCGACGACACAGGGAAGGGCTGTTAACCCCCGGGTTCTGCAACGTGAAATGTTAGCGCTTCTGCTGTTTGATCAAAGCTGCCACCTCGCTGCGGGGATACTAATATTGCTCTAAATGCAGCAGTGAACCGAATGTCAGCCAGGTGCTTAGCGCGCTTCAGTGCACGAATCGGACATTTGGCCAACCGGATCAACCACAGCGTTCGGGGATCCAGAAATGTCGGCAATGAACCTCTGAAAGCCATGGCATCTGTCGGTTTACGGGTTCAATACCACCTTGCCGATCACCGAGCGTCCAGACACACGACGGAGACCGAGGGCAAATTCGGCAAGTGGCAGCGCGCTATCTATCGTGCAATGCAAGGCGCCCTGTTCGAACAGCACGAAGAGTTCATCGAAGAGGGTTCGCACTTCGGCACGTAGTGCTGGACCGGCCTTTGTCTTGCCCCAGGCCATGTAGTAGCCCCAGTAGAGTCCGATAACGGTCAGGTTCTTTACGAGAATGAGATTTGCCGGAATTTGCGGTATCTGACCGGACGCAAATCCCATCGGGATCAATCGTGCAAGCGGTGCGACGCACCGCAGAGATTGATCGAAGATCTCACCGCCGACCGGGTCGAAGACGACATCCACGCCGTGACCGTCGGTAAGCTCAAGCACGGCTTCGCGAATGTCACCATCACGTGAGTCGATGGCATGATCGGCACCATGAGCACGTGCCGTTGCGGTTTTTTCCGGCCCACCGGCCGTCGCAATGACCCTTGCGCCCAATGCGCGACCAATTTCGACGGCAGCAAGTCCACTGGCGCCAGCCGCTCCGTGGACTAGAAGAACCTCGCCCGGTAGCAGGGCTGCACGCCAAGCCAATGCAGCATACGCGGTTGCATATATGGTCGGGAAATGCGTGGCCGCGTCAAAATCCAGATTGTTAGGAATCTTAAAGACATTGTCAGCCGGCACGACGGCCTGGTCGGCAAAACCGCCCGATTGGAGACCGGCGCAAACACGATCTCCGACATTGAGGTTGTTCACCGTGTTGCCGGCGATTTCTGTGATGATGCCTGCGATTTCGGTTCCTGGTGTAAACGGCGGCGATGGAGTGTTCTGGTGCTTGCCTTCGATCACAAGAAGATTTGCAAAGCTGATCCCGGCAGCGCGCGTACTGATGCGAACGCTCCCGGATGTTAGCGGCGGAGGTGGCAGGATCTCAAGTCTGAGCGCGTCGATACCGCCAAAATCCGAAGCAACCACACAGCGCATGAATCAGCCCTCAACCTTGCCGCCATGACGACCGGCACCGGCGGCAAAGCGAGAGGCGCCATCCCGTGCTTCAACTCTGCGGGCCTCCGCCGCCATCCGCATTTCTTGAGCGATGGCATCAGCTTCCGGCAGATCCCATTGGCGGATGGTCGAGAGGCGATCAGACCGCATTGCAATCTGGGGAAAGGCGGCAATTTCGCGTGCCAGCTTCAAAGCCGTCGTCAACGCCTGACCATCGGGTACCAACCGGTCGGCCAATCCCATCGCCACAGCCTCCGGGCCAGTGACCTTTCGGGCCGTCAAAAGCATGTCAAGCGCCCGACCAGCGCCAATCAGGCGTGGCAACCGAACGGTCGTACCATCCGTCATCGGCACGCCCCATCGTCTGGATAGCACTGCGAACATGGCGCTCTCTTCTGCAACGCGCAGGTCGCAACGCAGCGCGATGCCAAGACCACCTGCGCAGGCATAGCCGGCGACAGCAGCAATAACCGGCTTTGAAAGAATGTCGTGGCAGGGACCATCGGTATCACCGGCCCAAGGTCGATAATCCTGCCCCGAAGCGAGTGCCTTCAGGTCTGCTCCGGCGCAAAAATGACCGGCGACGCCGGTCAGCACGGCGACCAGCAATTCGGGGTCTGCATCGAATGTTCGCAATGCTTGCGTCAATGCATCGGCGGCTTCATTGTCAAGGGCGTTACGCACTTCGGGACGATTGATCGTGATGATCATGACCGCGCCGTCACGTTCGAGTGTCAACTTTTCCGTACCGGATTGCAGGCGGATCGCCGTTGCCGCACCTGCAGCCTCTTCGGGGGACATTCTCGACGGAGTGCGCATGGAGATCCTCAGCCTTAATTCTAGTGTTCTACGGTTGGCGTGCCGTCAATGGCATTATCAATGTTATGTCGCCCGCTCGTCGAGTGCGGGCGAGGTGCTTCGGTCTGGACTTCAATCGTTTCTGATCAACAATTGACGAATCTGCTGGATCGTCGTTCGAACGCAAGCGCGCAATGCGGCATCATCGGCACTGGTGATCGGATGGTCAATGACAACGAACGGATAGTCCGCATAGTCCAATACACGAGCCATCAACTTGGCTGAGCTGGCGGGTCATAACGGCGGCGGCTGCAATGGAGTCATGCAAACTGAACGACGAGCAGCTGACTCAATCGCCAACACCGCTGACGACGGCGTCCCAGTCTTGCATCTCATTGACACTCTTCGGGCCAGCCGGCGCGCCGTCGCTCGGTTTGGCGCGCCAGACAACATCGAAGGTTTTATTGACTTCTCCCTATCAATTGGTGATCTCGTTTTTGGGCTTCTGCGGCTATGTAGATGGCCCCAATAGATAACCATTTCTCTTGGCTTCGACCGGCGAGAAACCAAAATAGCTTCTGAAATCACGGCTGAATTGCGCCGGACTCTCGTATCCAACAGCAATCGCCGCACTGCCGACACGCGAACCTTCCTGGACAATCAAGTCGCGTGCCTGGGACAGGCGGACTTTCTTGATGTACTGCAACGGCGTGTCGTTGGTGACCTGTCGAAAGGCGCGATGGAAATTGGATGTGCTCATGCCGACCATCTTGGCCATGTCTTCAATACTTCTGTGTTTCGCGCAATCGAGATGAACGTCCTGCATGACTTTCGCGACGGCAACCGTATGCCCATCCTGACGCAACAATCCTTTCAACGCCGACCCGGCAGGTCCTTGCAAGGCCCGATAGATAATCTCCCGCACGCAGCCATCACCGAGAACGGCGCTGTCGACATCTGAGCATAGGTGGGCGAGAAGGCGACGAACCGCATCTGACATTTCGGCGCCCATCGGTGCGGCTTCGACCGCCAAGACATCCATCTCGACGTTCGTTGTGTTCAGCCCCATGGCCAACGCAACCTCGGTAACGATCGAGGAGTTTACCTCGATGAACAAGCCAAATACGGGCGCTTCCTTGCTGGCATGGGTCTCGCACTCAAATGCGAGAGGCAGGCCGAGAGTCAGGTAATGCTCCGAGTCGTAATTATATGCACGCCCGCCCAAGTGCCCCACTTTCCGCCCGGAAATAATGATGATGATACCAGAATGGTAGATCAATGGCGTGCGTTCGATGGGTTCGTCTACGGAGTAAAAGTGCACCCCCGCTATGCTCGTTGCCTTCATTCCGCAGCCAGGCACGCCATATTTCGATTTGATGCGCTGTGCCAGTTCCAACATTGTGCTCAAAACGCCCCTCCTTCCGATTGCAGAAAGATGCAATGAATTCCCTCCAAAATCCATGCGGCGACGACACTCTTGTAGGATCAGGCAAAAGATCTGGAGGAATGAGCATTCAATGAACAATCTCATTTGATAGAGCTATATTCAGCAACAACGTGGGTAGAATGTTCTCGTCAACTTCAAAGCCAAGGGCACATCGGACATGGCAGTAAAGCTCAGCATCAACGGAAAGCAGGTGAGCGTCTCCTCACCACCGGGAACGCCGCTACTCTGGGTGATCCGCGACGAACTCGACATGACGGGCACCAAGTTTGGCTGCGGCATCGCCGCTTGCGGTGCCTGCACGGTTCATGTCAACGGCGAACAGCAGCGCTCCTGTTCCGTATTTATTGAAGACGTCGATGGCGCCAGCATTACGACGATCGAAGGCGTAACGGGAGACGCTGCCAATGCCGTCCAAACGGCATGGCGGAAACTCGATGTCGTGCAATGCGGTTATTGCCAATCCGGTCAAATAATGTCCGCGGTGAGCCTGCTCGAGAAAAACCCCAAGCCGAGCGATGACGACATTAATGCCGCCATGGGGGGCAATGCATGCCGTTGCGCAACGTACGTGCGTATTCGAGCCGCGATCCATCACGCATCGAAGACTATGGAGGGCTGAGCGATGAACATTCAGGCCGATCGCCGGGCTTTTCTGAAAGGTGGCGCAGCCCTCGCCGCAGCACTCATAGTTGGTATCCGTCCGGATGGCAGTTTCGCAGCCGGTAATGCCACGGCGGCAGAAATTAATCCGTTTGTGCGCATCATGCCAGATGGCATTGTCCAGGTCGTGCTGAAGCATTTTGAGATGGGGCAGGGCACCACAACAGGCCTTACGACGCTGGTCGCGGAGGAGCTTGACGCAGATTGGGACCGCGTTGATATCGAGTTCGCGCCGGCCGACAATAAGCGTTACAAGAACCTGTACTTCGGCGTGCAGGGGACGGGCGGATCAACCGCCATGCCGAACAGCTTCATGCAGTACCGCAAAGCCGGCGCGGCGGCACGCGAAGTGCTCGTTGCAGCGGCTGCCGCGGCGTGGGGCGTTCCCGCAGCATCGATTACGATCGAAAAGGGCATGCTGAAATCTGGCAGCCGAACTGCGCATTTCGGCGAAATGATTGAGAAGGCGCGCACGCTGACCCCGTCGAAAGATCCGGCGCTCAAGGACCCGTCGCAGTTCCGTCTGATCGGCAAGGATGGACTGCAGCGCAAAGATGTCTCCGGTAAAACAGATGGTACGGCCGTCTTCGCAATGGACGTCAAAGTTCCCGGCATGGTTTATGCGATGGTGCTGCACGCACCGCGTTTTGGCGGCACGCTCAAAAGCTTTGATGCGGCTGACGCAAAAGCGGTTCCAGGTTTCATTGATGCGAAGGCGTCACCGTTGAAAAACGGCGTCATCGTCTATGGCAAGAACACTTGGGCTGCGATGCAGGCGCGTGATGCGATCACGGCCGAGTGGGATTATTCGAAAGCGGAAAATCGCTCAACGAAGGAATTGCAAGCGTATCATCGCGGCTTGCTCAGTAAACCCGAATTTGAAGCACGCAAAGGGGGCAATCAGGCTGAAGCTGAAACAGCCATCAAAGGTGCTGACGAGGTCGTTGAAGCCGAGCTTTACTTTCCTACGCTCGCGCATGCCCCGATGGAGCCGCTCAACTGTGTCATTGAGCCGACCGAAAACGGAGTACGGATTCACGACGGGTGCCAGTTCCCTGGTGGGGTACAACCGGCCCTTGCCAAAGTGCTCAAGAAGGAGCTTGAAAACGTAGAGGTGAAGACGGTTTACGCGGGCGGTTCATTCGGAAGACGCGCAACGCCTGGCATGGAATACCAGGTCGAAGCAGCCTTTGCCTTCGCGCTGCTCGGCGGCCAGACACCGGTCAAACTGGTGCGGAGCCGCGAGGATGATATCCGTGGCGGTTACTATCGACCAATGGCAATGCACAAGGCGCGGATCGGGGTAAAGGACGGCAGGATTATCGGTTGGGACCACCGCATTGCCTGTAAGCCAATCATCAAAGGCACCATGTTCGAATCCAAAGAAATCAAGGAAAGTGGTGTCGATCCGGTGTCTGTCGAGGGCGTCAACGATACCCATTACGCACTGCCTGATATGTCCGTCGGGCTTTCGGATGCGGCAACGCCGATGCCGGTACTGTGGTGGCGGTCCGTCGGGCATACGCATACCGCCTATGCCATGGAAACGATGATGGATATGGCCGCGATCGCAGCCAAGCAAGATCCAGTAGCATTCCGGTTGAGCTATCTTCCGGGAAGCGACAAGGACCAGAAACGCCTTGCTGGTGTCCTCAAGCTCGCGGCCGAAAAGGCCGGTTGGGGAAAGGCTGGTGCCGGACGCTATCAAGGTGTAGCCGTGCATAAGTCATTCAAGTCCTACGTTGCCCAGGTCGTCGAGGTCTCGCTACGGAGCGGCAAGGTAAAAATCGAAAAGGTGACGTGTGCGGTTGATTGCGGCATTGCCGTCAATCCGGATGTCATTCGCGCGCAGATGGAAGGTGGCATCGGCTTCGGGCTTGGCGCGGTCATGCGCAACGAAGTGACGCTGACCAACGGCGAGGTGGATCAGTTCAATTTCACAGATTACGAGCCTATCCGCATGTCCGACATGCCACAGATCGATGTGCACATCGTGAAGTCGGCGGAGCCACCAACCGGCGTTGGCGAGCCAGGCGTACCTCCTGCCGGACCAGCATTGGCGAATGCGATTTTTGCAGCAACCGGCAAGCGCATTACGCGCCTGCCCATGACGGCAAGCGGTGTTGAGTTCGCCTAGAAGTTGCGCGCGGCCCGTGTCATGTCTGCGGGCCGACGCACTTTCGACAGGTGCTCAAACTTTGAACTGTTGTGCCAATGGCACGATTGTAACAACGTTACTTCCGATTGAAGGATTGCAAAAGTTGAGGAACCTCTTGCTAGGCGCCGCCATCCTATTGGCAGTCGCGTCTTCAAATGTGGGCGCGGCGGAGCCTGTCGGCACAGGACGGATAATCAATGAGTTCGCCGCGGGCTCTGTAAGCCGGGTGGAAATCGTGAGCCGGCACCACATTCGCTGCAGGAAGCTATGGATTTTCTGATGAAGTGGGCCGCAGCCGGCACACCTTGTCCACCAGAATAGGGCACAGCGCGCGGCCGGACCATGCCATTGGCAGACATTCGGTGTTTTGGCCGCCACACTAAAATTCGGGCCGTTCATCTACGTCGGCAGCATCTTCGATAGCTGGCATCCAGGGATCTTTAGCCTGAAAATTGGGTATGCAAGCCATGATGTCCGCGTTGGTCTGAGAGCATTAATTGACCGTAACGCGTTTATTCGAATACCGGACATGGCAAGCACGAGCTTCATTGCAATACAACAACGACGCGTTACCCACCAGCGGACTTTTGGGTTCACGCCAATATTAAAGGATACGCCTGGAGCTCGATCAAAAAAACGGACTTGCGTACTGTTACCCAGACCGTCGTTCCGGAAGCATGACCAATGCAACGCCCAATACTGCTACGGCCATCCCCGCGAGCGCAAACGGGCCGACCGGCTCATTCAAGATGATGTAGCCAAGCAGCGTCGCCATCGGTGGTACAAGGAAAAACATGCTGGTCATGCGCGAAACGGCGCCACGACGGATCATGATCGTGAGCAGGACCATCGAAATCAGCGAAATGAAGATCGCCATGTAGACCAACGCGGCAATGAATGCCGGCGTCCAATCGATCCTGCCTTCTTCGAAGATTACTGCCAGCGGGCATATCAAGACAGCGGCCACTGCAAACTGGATGGTCGAGCCCGTATACGGATTCATCTCGGGGCAGTACTTTTTTTGGTATAGCGTTCCGGCGGTGATCCCGAGCAGCCCCACGAACGCCCAAACCATGCCTTCGACCGTCCCCAAACCAAGCGCTAGCTTTCGGGCAACAACTAGTGCAACTCCGGAAAATCCCAAAATCAGCCCCAACCATTGACGCGACGAAACCTTCTCGCCGAGAAGAGGGCCAACAACAGCGGCCGTCAAAATAGGTTGCATGCACACGATCAGGGCGGCGACACCGGCTCCGACGCCCATCCCCATCGCTAACCAGACGCCGCCAAAGTAGAGCGCCTGTAGCAATGTGCCGGCGATCGCGATGTGCCCGACCTCCGCCCAGCTCTGAGGCCACGGTGCGCGCAGTGCAATCGCGACACCGGCAGCTAGCATAACAACGATAACGTACCTGAGCCCGAGGAAGGTCAAGGTCTCGGCACTACCAAGGCCAATTTTCGCGGCAATGAATCCGCTGCTCCAAAGCAGTACGAAGGCCGCAGGAACCGCGACGAGAGTGTAATCCTGTTGAGAGATAGGTTGCGCGTCTTGCGTCATGGCCGGCTATGGCCTCCGGAGCTGTGCGGGCGAACGGTCAAACCAATTCGGTCCGGCCTATTTTACCGCTAATTTTTTCTGCAACAATTTTCCGGATGAGCGCCCAGCATCCTTCAAGGTGACGCCGGAGCAATTCCGAACTGCCGGGACCATCTTTAGCACGCAGCGCCTTGATGAGGCCGCGATGCTCGCGAACGGCCGTCCGGGCGCGCGTGCGATCCGTCGAACTCAGATGGCGGACGCGATCAAGTTGCGCGTTGACGCGACCAATGATCTCCGCAATGTGAGGAAAGCCGCCAGCCTCGACAAGGATCTGATGAAACCGATCATCGGCCGCGATGAAGGAAGACCCGTCTCGCGTATTGACGGCGATTACCATGAGCTGCGTTTCAGCTTCAAGGTCCGTGAGTTCTTGATGATGTCGACCGTGCGCTGGCTCTCGCGGCGGTTGACGAACGCGCGCACGACGTCGCCGGTTTCGGGCAGCGTCAGAGACGCGGTGCGGGCGGCGACGTAAACCACCGTGTCGAGTTCGCGATGGCCGATGCGGCAGCCGGCACGTACGAACGTGAAATCGCGCGTCGTCGCCTGCGTGATGGAGAGCGGACCGGCGGCGGAGCCAAGCGACGGCAGAGCAGTGCGCGAAGTGCGGCAAGCGCATTGCGCCCAAGCCCCCCGATGCCGATGGTGTGCTCGGGCTCTGGAAGACGCACGGCCACGTCTGATCGACCACGCCGTCACCAAGACTGGGTCATAGCTCTTTTCACCGGCCTAAAGGATCTCGTTGACCATCTCCATTTAATTTTTTACAGATAGAAATTAAATGGAGATGGTTTGATGCATTCGCCCGGCGGGTCCGTATCATCATTGAGGGCGGCCAACCGGTCGCGCGTGCTGCGTTTAATCGCCCAGCATCGTTCGATCTCACGCGCCGCGCTATCCGATAGGACGGGCCTCGCAGCTCCAAGCGTTACCCGCATCGTCCAGGAGCTCGACGAACTTGGTTTGGTAATCAAAGGGCAATCCAGCACGGCTCGCGGTGGTCCAGGCAGGCGCAGAACGGATATCAAGATTGACCCTGCCGGCGCTTACGTGTTGGGCTTTGTCCTCAACGCTTCCGGCAAGTCAGTCGCGTTAGCTGGTGCTGACGGGCACATCGTTGCCGAGGAGCGTGTCTCTGACAAGGGCCGCCGGTCTCATACAGCCGTCCTGGAAAAGTTGGCGCATACTGCGCGCAAACTTTCCGCCACGCATTTGCGCAACAAGCAGTTGCTGCTTGGGGCGATCGTTGCCTGCGCTGGAGAGGTGGACGTCGATCGCCAGCACCTGAACGAGTCGATGGCACTCGGCTGGCGAGATGTCGCCGTTGGCCAGCAATTGAGATCAATGCTCGACATTCCAATCCACGTCGACAATCTCAACGTCACGATGCTCGAAGCCACACAGATGAACGATCATGAGCATCTCGCGGACGACGCGATGCTGATACGGATCGCCAACGGTATTATTGGCGGCGCCATGATGCAGGGTGGTCGCATGTTGCGTAGCTCTAACGCCAGGCCAAGTTGGATTGGCCATCATCCAGTGAGAGGGGGACGGCAGCGCTGCTTCTGCGGCGAGATGGGCTGTCTCAACACTGAGGCGTCTGCTCCCGCCATGCTGTCCGCCTTGGCCAATGGCAAATCACCGGCGCGATTTTCGTCTGCCGATTTTGTAAAAACAGAGGCAGCAGTACGCCGCCTGGTCAAGTCGGCAGATCAAGGCGACCAGCAGGCGATCAGCGTGTTGCACGCTGGCGGTCGGCAATTGGGCCGTTTCCTTGTTGCCCATGCCGGAAGCCTTGGCCCATCGATCATTCACATCGCCGGCTTTGTCGGGCGCAGCAAGCACTACTTCAAGGGTGCTCAGAACGGCTTCGATAGCAACGCGCCGCAGGCCCTAAAGGAAGTCACCCGGTTAATTGCAAACGACACATCGGTCATTCAAGCTGCAGTAAGCGTTGCGTTGGATAGGTTTGTTTACTCACCACGCCTCGATATCGAGCGGTTGTCACTTGCAAGAGCGCCGAGTGCAAGTTCTGTTGAAAGAATGAGCGCTGCATGATTGGCACCAACCCGGATTGCGAAAGGAAAACTTCTCGACATTATTCGCTCATCTAAGTGCATGAATCTCGGGATGCACTCGAATGCCTTGTCAATCTCGTTCTTCGCTGTGACTGCGATACGCAGAGCGAGCCTGACCAAAAAGAATACTGATGGCCAACCATCCGAACTGGAACACGAAAAAATCTACCGGAGGAAACGAATGAAGACGATCCGTTTACTAAAAGGGCTTGCAACCGCTGTTGCAGTTCCCAGCATCGCGATAGCTGCCAGCAGCGCGAACGCCGCCGACTATCCTAAGAAACCGGTCAATCTGGTCATTCCCTATGACGCAGGCGGCGCTGCCGACCTTGCGGCCCGCATTCTCGCGTCGACGGCGCCGCAATACTTGGGTCACGCGGTACTGGCAAGCAACAAGACCGGTGCCGGCGGTATCGTTGGGTCCAACTTCGTTGTGCGTTCCAAGCCCGATGGTTACACGCTTCTGCTGGCTCGTGTCGGTTCTCAGGCTGGTGTTCCGGCAATGAACATGAAAACACCGTACAAGTGGAACGACTACACCTTCATCGGGCTGCTGGAGAAGAACCCCTTCGTTCTCGCCGTAAACGCCAAGTCGGACCTGAAGACACTCGACGATATCAAGGCAAAACTGAAGGCCGGCAAGAAACTGACCTATGCTACAGGCGGCGTCGGTACGCTGCCGCACATTGCAATGGTTATGGTTCTCGGCGGCATGGGCGTCGATTCCAAGGCGATGACACATATCCCCTATAAGGGTGGCGGCGCGGCAGCCGCCGCACTTGTTGGCGGCCATGCGGACATGTTCTTCCAGAACCTATCGGGTGTGGTTGGCCAGATCCAGGCGGGCAAATTGCGGGCGCTGTTTGTAACGACCAAGAAGCGCGTCGGTGTTATCAAGGATGTTCCAACCGCCAGCGAAGTTGGTCGACCAGATCTTGAACTGGCGATTGGTTGGAGCGCGCTTTATGGACCGAAAGGACTGCCCAAGGACGTCGTCGACAAGTGGTCGGGCGTGCTCCAGAAACTCAAAAAGGACAAGTCCTGGGTCAAGCTGAACAAGAAGCTTGGCAACATTCCCTCGATCAGCACATCGGCAGAGCTTGAGAAGTTTGCCGGGGCCCAGTTCCAAGCCATGCGTGATGTCGCGACCAAGACCGGCATTCTGATCAAGAAATAGATCTTGCAAGCCTGGGTGGAAGCAATCGCATTGCTTCCACCGTTTTGATCGTGAACCCTTTGGGGGGAAGTTTGTATGTGGGCAAAATCCAACATGGCCTCCGGGATTGTGTTCCTGGCTTTAGGCACAATTGTTCTGGCCGTCCTGATCCCATACGGCATCGAGAAGCCGGCGTCCCTCCAGTTTCTCGCCTTGTCGCCATCCTTCTGGCCCAACACCGTCGGTGTCGTTATCAGCTTGATCGGCTTGGCACTGATCGCATCATCCTTCTCTAAGGGCACTGCAGCGACTGCTAAATTGCAAGCCCTTCAAGACAGGCAGCAATCCTCGACATGGCTCGCGGTTCGACCATTTGTCGTGATGGCGATTTGTTTTGTCCTCTATCTGGCATTGCAACCTCTCGGGTTCGTTTTGACGACAACGATCGCCATGGTTGTACTCATGCTGGTGGGCGGGGAGCGACGGCTTTGGCTGATAGCATTGACAAGCATTTTGACACCTCTTGCTCTCTACATCTTCTTCACAAAGGCGACCGGCGTTCCAATCCCAGCCGGCGTGCTTGAACCACTCTTGCTCAGGATTTGATCGCCATGTGGGAAACACTGGGCAACGCGTTCGTTCTATTCGCACAACCTGAAAACGCCGTGGCACTTTTCGTTGGCGTTATTGTCGGAACGGTCATAGGCGCCATCCCGGGAATGACAACGCCGATGGGGGTCGCACTTGCATTGCCGTTCACATTTACAATGCAGCCGGTCACGGGCATTCTTCTACTGCTTGGTGTATATAAAGGCGGGCTCTACGGCGGTTCGATCACAGCCATATTGATCAATGCACCCGGCACCCCTGCAGCTTCATGTACCAGCCTGGATGGCTATCCGTTGGCACAGCGCGGCGAAGCCCGTCGCGCCCTCGACATGGCGCTTTACGCATCGTGCACCGCCGATTTCGTGTCGAACTTATCGCTCATCTTCTTTGCCGGCCTATTGGCTTCATTCGCCTTGAGTTTCGGCCCGCCCGAATTTTTCACGCTGATTGTGTTTTCACTCACGATCATTGCCAGCGTCTCGGGAGATGTGCTGCTGAAAGGGCTCGGCTCGGCATGCCTCGGGCTCCTTTTGTCCGTCGTAGGCCTTGATCTCATTTACGGCACCAACCGGTTTGTATTCGGTCAGGTCGAACTGATGAGCGGACTGAACATCATCCCGGTCCTTATTGGCCTGTTCGCGATCCCGGAAGTGCTCAATTTTTACTCGCGCACCGAGGCTGCGAGAAATCTCGGTGCGCTCGCCGGCGTCGGCGCGACCTTCGCCGACTACTGCAAGTCTTTCAAAACGATCATCCGAGGCTCGGTAATTGGCGTCGTGCTCGGTGTCATTCCCGGTATTGGCGGTGCCCCGGCAGCGTTTCTCTCCTACAGTGAGGCACGCCGAACCTCCAAGAACCCCGAAAATTTCGGTTCCGGAGAAATTGACGGCGTCGCCGCTTCAGAAGCTGGCAACAACGGTGTCGCGGGCGCCACTCTGATCCCGTTGCTCGCCTTGGGTGTGCCCGGTGACATCATCACGGCCATCATCCTCGGCGCCTTTATGATCCACGGATTGCGGCCAGGCCCGCTGATGTTCCAGCAGAACATCGACATGATCTACGCGCTCTTCATGGGTATCATGTTGAGTTCGGCCTATCTGTTCGTCGTTGGCAAGTTTTCGATACGCACCATCTCACGCATTGCCGACATTCCCCAACGCATCCTGTTTCCTATTGTCCTGACGCTCTGCGTGTTCGGAACATACGTCATCAACAACACCATTCTTGATGTCCTGGTCATGTTCACCATGGGCGTCGTCGGTTTCGGCATGCTGCGGTTTGGCATCCCGGCAGCGCCTTTCCTGATCGCCTTCATCCTGGGGCCGTTGCTCGAGGATAATTTCCGACAGGCTTTGCTTCTCGGGCAGGGGAATTGGACCATATTTGTGCGTAGCGGCATCTGTTGGTTCTTCTGGGGACTGACTGCGCTGACTATCGGCTTGCTGGTTTACCAGCGACGAACCGGCGCGATCCCTCAGGAAGAGGGTTCGCCGACATAGCGCGGCGCGTGATCTGCCTGCCTGAGTTCCCCAATGAGAAAGCGTGATGAAAGTCATTTTCCTACTGCAAGACTCGCTGGTCCGGGCGGCCCTCGGCTGTTACGGCGGCACGAGTATTCCGACACCCAACTTTGACCGGCTGGCAAAGCGGGCGATCACATTTGACCAACACTATGCAGGGAGCCTGCCGTGCATGCCGGCACGCCGTGAAATGCATACCGGACGCATGAACTTTCTCCATCGCAGTTGGGGACCGCTGGAACCGTTCGACGATTCCATCGCGGAGATTTTGCAGGCCAACGGCGTCTATACGCACCTTATCTCCGACCACTATCACTACTGGGAGGACGGCGGTTCCAGTTATCACAATCGCTACAACAGCTGGGAGTTCATTCGCGGCCAGGAGTGGGATGGATGGAAAGCCATGGTGGAGCCGCCGCTCGATCGTTTTCGCCGTGACTTCCATCCCATGCAGTTTTCTGAGACCCGCGCGGATGGCCGCGTCCAACACCTGATCAATCGCGAATTCATGCGCGATGAACAAGATTATTGTACGCCGCGCAGCTATGATGCCGCTTTCGAGTTTCTTGAAACGAACCGCGAAGCGGACAACTGGTTCCTGCACATAGAGCTGTTTGACCCGCACGAACCATTTCACGCTCCGGAACGTTTTCGAAAGCTGTTCCCGACCGGCTATGAGGGGCCGGTCATGGAATGGCCGCGCTACAAGAAGGTTGAAGAAACAGCCGGCGAGATCGCGGAGATCCGTGCGAACTACGCGGCGCTTCTTGCCATGTGCGATGAGTATTTCGGACGTCTGCTGGACTACATGGACAAGCACAACATGTGGAAAGATACGGCGCTGGTGATGACAACGGACCATGGCATTCTGCTCGGCGAGCACGAATGGTGGATCAAATGCCGGATGCCATTCTACGATGAAGTCGCCCACATCCCGTTGGTCATCTACCACCCGGATTTTGCACAACATGCCGGCGAACGTCGCAACGCTCTCACCCAGACGATCGACCTAATGCCGACATTCCTCGACTGGTTTGGTGTCAGCGTGCCGAAAGCCGTCGAAGGACACAATCTCACCGACACGCTCACGACAGGCTCCAAGGTGCGCGACGCCGCCATCTTCGGGATGTTCGGCGCTGCGACCAACATCACCGATGGCCGCTATGTCTATTTTCGCTATCCCGACGACATGACGGCGCACGAATTGTACGAATACACGCTGATGCCCATGCGACAGAAATCTCTCATGGACAAGGATGATTTGCGCGAGGCGGCGCTGACAGATGCCTTCGCGTTCACCGACGGCGTTCCTGTCCTGAAACTACCGGCCCGCCGCAATTCTGTTGGGCAACCGACGGGACATCCGGGTCAAGGTGGATACGATGACACCACCACGGTTCTTTACGATCTGGACGAGGACCCCGGACAGGCGGTGCCCATTGACGATCCTGCGGTCGTCCGAAGATTGGAGAACTCCATGATAGAGATTCTGGCGCGCAATGAAGCCCCGCCGGAAGCATTTACGCGTCTTGGCTTTTTACCGCCCGGCAAGCCGACCTAACCTCAAGCTCAATTGCCGCCACACAATCATTTTCGAAAGGTTCAGGCATGGCAGCGAAACGCCCCAACATTCTTGTAATCCAGGCCGATCAACTCGCACCACAGGCGCTGTCTGTTTACGGCCACCCATTGGTCAACGTTCCGCACATAGAGGCCTTGGCGGAGCGCGGAGTTGTATTCGACAATGCCTACTGCAATTTCCCGCTCTGTGCGCCCTCGCGCTGCTCGATGCTGACTGGACGTTACACGAGTGCCATTCGGAACTGGGACAACGCCGTTGAACTGCCATCGTCAGCGCCAACGATGATGCACTATCTGAACGACCTTGGATATTCTACGACGCTATGCGGGAAGATGCACTTCATCGGTCCCGATCAACTGCACGGCTTTAAGCAACGGCTCACCACCGACGTCTATCCATCTAATTTTGCCTGGACGCCGGACTGGCCGAACGAACCTGAGTTCCGCCCCACCGGAATCTCGATGTTGCCTGTCGTTCAATCCGGCAAATGCGTGCGCAGTCTCCAGATCGACTACGACGATGATGTCGAGGCGCGAGGCATCCAAAAGATCTACGACCTAGCCCGCTACGAGCAAGACAATCCGTTCTTTCTGTTCGTGTCGTTCTCCCACCCACACTCTCCCTTTACAATCACGGAGAAGTACTGGGACCTGTTCGATCACGATGAAATTGATATGCCGACCGTTCCAATGATCCCGGTCGAAGAGCGTGATGAGCACAGCAAGTGGCTCTACTACGCACACGCCAACCATCTGGTCGATGTTACTGACGAGCACATCCGCAACGCGCGACACGCCTACTACGGCATGGTGCGCTACTTCGACGACAAGGTCGGGCGCCTCATGGAGGCGATGAAAGCCACCGGCCTGGACGACAACACCGTCATCGTCATCCTAGGCGATCACGGTGAGATGCTCGGTGAACGCGGCATGTGGTACAAACAGACCTTCTATGAGTGGTCCGTGCGCGTGCCGATGATCGTGTCTTACCCAACCGAGTTCCCAGCCCGCCGCGAAGACAAACTCGTTTCCCTGGTGGACCTGTTGCCGACGTTCGTCGATCTCGCGTCCGACGGCGAGCCCCCGGAAATGATTGACCCGATTGACGGCAATAGCCTGACCGGCCTTCTGACAGGACAAGACGATACCTGGTCGAACGAGGTCATCGCCGAATACACTGGCGAAGGTATCCGTGCGCCGTGCCGTATGATCCGACGCGGCCGCTATAAATACATGTACACACATGGGTTCCCGGGTCTTCTTTATGATCTTGAAGCCGATCCGCTTGAACGCGACAACATTGCGGATCGTCCCGACATGGCCGAAGTAGCCGCCGAACTTCGCACTGCGGTTCTGGACGGTTGGGACCCCGATGAAATCAACCGGTTGTGTTTGGAGTCACAGCGCCGCCGCCGCTTCATCTATCGCGCCAACGGCGGTGAACCCTACTGGGCCTATACCGCGCAGGAAGACGGTGATCAGAAGTACATCCGCAACGCTGGTGCAGCACCGACCAAGGCGAAAGCCCGCCTGCCATACATCGAACCGGTGCCGCTAGATGAGTAATCCGTGACCAAAATATCCGAGACATTCACGCATATTATTGTCGGCGCTGGATCCGCAGGCTGCCTTTTGGCCAACCGGCTTTCGGCTCGGCCGACAAACAACGTGCTGCTCATTGAAGCCGGCGATTGGGATCGAAGCCTCTGGATGAAGCTGCCCGTCGGATACTTCAAAACAATGGTCAACCCAAACGTGTCGCATCGGTTTGCAACCGAAGCACACGAAGGCACTGCCGGTCGCGCCATCGACTGGCCGCGAGGCCGCGTCATCGGCGGCTCAAGCAGCATCAATGGTCTGGTCTTTATCCGCGGCCAACGTGAAAATTTCGACCGATGGTCCGAACTCGGCGCGACCGGTTGGAGCTTCGATGACGTGTTGCCCTATTTCCGACGCTTGGAAAGCTTTGCCGGCGGGCCGTCACAACTCCGCGGCAGCCATGGCGAATTGCAAGTCAGCGAATTGCGCAATGATCACCCCTATTGCGACGCCTGGACGGATGCGGGCGTGCAATACGGCCTGCCGCGCAACGAGGACTTCAACGGCGAAAGCACGTTCGGTGTTGGCCGCTACAGTGTGACACTCGGCAAGCGCTTCCGCTCAAGCTCGGCACGGGCATTTCTGTATCCGGCCCTGAAGCGCAAGAACCTTACCGTGATCACCAAAGCCCGTGTTCAAAAGGTTCGCATCGAGGATGGCCGGGCCGTTGGTGTCGCGTTCGCCCGGGAAGCGGAGCACATGACGGCCAACGCAACGCGCGAAGTCATCTTGAGTGCCGGCGCCATTCAATCACCGCAGGTTCTGCAGTTATCCGGCATCGGACCAGCCGAAATTCTCACGAAGTATGGAATTCCAGTTGTCGTCAACAACCCATCTGTCGGTGGCAACCTTCAGGACCACTATCAGATGCGCACGATCGTCAAGCTGCACAAGAAGATGTCGCTCAACAACGATGTGCGCAATCCGATCAAGCTCGCGCAGATGGGGCTCGATTGGCTGTTGCGCGGCCGCGGCCCGCTGACCTCCGGTGCCGGTCAGGTGGGTGGCGCTGCCCGGACCAAACATGCGCCCAACAATCAGCCGGATGTCCAGTTGAACATCATGCCGTTGTCGGTCGACAAACCTGGCGAACCATTGCATCGATACCCCGGATTCACCGCAGCCGTCTGGCAATGCCATCCGCAGTCACGGGGGAGAGTTGATCTCAAATCACACGACCCAGATGTCGATCCAGTGATTTCACCGAATTATCTATCAACCGAGCTTGATCGGAACACGCTGGTCGAAGGCATCAAGATGTTACGTGAAATCTATCGCCAACCGGCGTTCGCCGAGTTGTGGGAAACTGAGATGGTACCGGGGGGACATGTCAGCAGTGATGCGGAAATTCTGAATTCTGCCCGCCAGATGGGCGGCACCGTATTCCATTGCGTGGGCACTTGCCGGATGGGAAGCGACGATGCCGCCGTTGTCGGCCCCGATCTTAAGGTGCGCGGGCTCGATGGACTACGCGTCGTTGACGCATCCGTCATGCCGGAGGTCACGTCCGCCAACACCAATGCACCAACGTTAATGATCGCGGAAAAAGCTGCCGACATGATCTTGAATGATGATGCCAGCAAACCATTGCGTTCGGCCACCCACGGATTGCAAACCCCATGAGAATTGTCTTCGTCCTGTTAGACTCACTTAATCGCAATGCGATGCAGCCATATGGGTCAACCACCGTCCACACGCCGAACTTCCAGAGATTCGCCAACCGAGCGGTGACGTTCGACAATCATTACGTTGGCAGCCTGCCATGCATGCCGGCCCGTCGCGACCTTCACACCGGTCGGACCCATTTTCTTCATCGCAGCTGGGGGCCGCTCGAACCGTTTGACGATTCATTTCCGGAACTCTTGAAGCAGAACGGCACCTACGCCCACATTGTTACGGACCACCATCATTACTTTGCTGACGGCGGCGCAACCTACCATCAGCGATATTCATCGTGGGAACTCGTTCGCGGACAAGCAATCGATAAATGGAAACCCGAGGTCGCGCCGGATATGGAGCGCTTGCGCCAGGATTTCCATCCCGTGCAGCATCACAGGACGAACTACATGATCAACCGCCAGTTCATGCCAAAGGAGGAGGACTACTGCGGCCCACAGGTATTTGATCTGGCACGCCAGTTCCTCGATCGCAACCACGCCGCTGAGAACTGGTTGCTGCAAATCGAGTGCTTTGATCCGCATGAGCCGTTTCACGCGCCCGAACGGTTTCGGACCAGGTATAAAGCCAACTACGACGGCCCTATTCTCGATTGGCCGATTTATGATCGCATCAAGGAAACGCCTGAAGAGATCGCCGAGTTGCGCGCCAACTATGCCGCGCTCGTGACCATGACGGACGAGTATTTTGGCAAACTGCTCGACTTCTTCGATACCAATGACATGTGGTCAGACACCTGTCTTATTCTAACCACCGATCACGGTTTCCTTCTCGGCGAACACGACTGGTGGGCAAAAAACAGAATGCCGGTCTACGACGAGATCGCGCGAATTCCACTCATCATCCATCACCCTGATTTCGCCAATCAGGCCGGCACCCGTCGATCTGCTCTGACGCAAGCGACCGACATCATGCCGACTATTTTGCAAATGTCTGGTCTCGGAATTCCAGCTGATGTGACCGGGCATTCACTGCTGCCCGTATTGTCAGATGATCGTCCGGTCAGATCCGCAGCGATGTATGGCTACTTCGGTGCGGCCGCCAATGTCACGGACGGACGTTACACGTACTTCCATTATCCAAAGGAGATGACGGCCGAGGGGCTCTATGAATACACGCTGATGCCGACACGAATGACGACACGTTTCTCGATCCGCGAACTGGTTGATGCGACCCTGCACCCGCCGTTCGAGTTCACGAAAGGTGTGCCCGTGCTCAAGTTGCATCCGCGCACCTCGGATACTGGTGAGACGGTCGAGCCCCAGGGCATGAGTTTCGAGGACACGATTTCCAGACTATACGATCTGGAAATCGATCCGCGACAGCAAACACCGCTCGATGATCCAGATATCGCAACGCGGCTGAAGAAGGAATTGGTCACCCTAATGCGTGAGGTCGACGCGCCTGCCGAGGCCTACGCGCGGCTCGATCTATCGGCACCATAGTCAACTAGTCAGCCGGTTGCTCGGAGAGTTGAGGGCCAATCGTGCTGAGCCCGGCACGCATAGCCTCCGTCTCCCAGATGTCTTGGGGCATCACGTTGGCGAGGTTGACGTTGGCTCCGAACTCAGAGATCAGAAACTTCTTAAGATGATAGACCTCACTCTGCGTCGTGTTCTCAATCCAAGTTCCCGACAATTCAAAGATAATCTTGGTTGTTTCGAGCCCGGCGCGCAGTTCGGCGAGCAAGGCCCGATTGGGCTCTCCGTCGATCAACAGTTCCGCCCCCTCGACCAAAACGACGTTGGCGCCCGCCTCAAAGAATTCGGCCGCTTGCGAAATCAGCAAGGCACCATCCGATTCAACCGTTTTCGATCCAACTTCACCGTGCACTTCAAGGCCTTGCGCCGTCGCACCTTGTACCAATTGGCGACGCGTGTCGGATTGCAGCGTAACGTAATTGTCTGAAACTTCGATCGCCTCAAAACCCAGTCGCGCAGCCTCAGCGAAGAATTTCTCAGAGCCCGACATACCTTGATGGGCATACACATACTCCAAGAACTGGCCACCGATGAACGGCTGAACTTCGTGCTCTTTGTACAGTGCAATCTTTCGCATTAAATAATCGGTATCGTAGAGCCGTGACGTACCGACGACGAATTTGGCGAGGTCGACGTACTTGGATTGAAGTTCCAGCCAATCGCGCTGCTGTCCAATCGGGAGGCCCCAATCCATCATCATTGTCAGGCCGCTGGTGCGAGGCTTCGTCAGGCTGCGCCCAGCAGGCAACGCTACAAACGCAAACGGGACGGCCGCATCGCTGGGGCTGGTCATTGAATTCTCCTTGAATAGGGCTACAACTTCTAAGGATGATATCACGTTCAAATCTTCGGAGAATTCGCCATGAAAATCAACGGTAGCTGCCATTGCGGCCATCTGACTTACCGGGCGAATATAAATCCGGACATTATCCGGGTTTGCCATTGCACAGACTGTCAATCATCTTCAGGCTCAGCATTTCGCGTTCTCGTTTCAGTGCCCGCTGAGCAGTTCGAACTTCTGAGCGGTCACACAAAACAATATTTCAAGATCGCCGACAGTGGCCAGAGGCGTGCCCAGGTTTTCTGTCCGGAATGCGGAACGCAACTCTACGGAACTTCGGATGACGACAATCCAGCCATGTTGAGTCTGCGTCTTGGCACCGTCGAGCAGCGCGGCGAACTTCAACCGCGGCTTCAGACTTGGCGCCGCTCCGCGCTGAGCTGGGTCGAAAATCTGGCTGATGTCGAATCCGTGCCCCGCCAAGCTGCACTTCACGATTAATGGCGACCCAGGCGACGCTCTAACCGGGCGGACCCCATCCGTCACGGATCAACCCTGCGACGGAAGGAACGAGAGAATGACAACGCCTGGGAAATGGTTGTTTCGATTTGCCGTCATCACCGACGCGCATGTCGCCGACGTCGAAGAATCAACAGCGTCGCCGTTCCCGGTCGGCAGACTGACAAGTTCAAGGTATCGCTACGCCATAAACTTGTTGAACGAGCATGACGTCGACTTCATCCTGAACCTGGGCGACATGGTCAACCCTCTGCCATCGTTGCCCACCTACGATGAAGCAGCAAGGCGATTTCATGAAATCAGTCGTCCGCTGAAGCACAAGCAATATTTTATTCCCGGCAATCATGATATCGGCGACAAACCATCTGGCTGGATGCCTGCCGATCCTGTGAACCAACAAGCGCTCGACCTGTACCGGAAACACTTCGGACCTGACCGACAACTGTTCGAGCACAAAGGCTGCGTGTTTATTCTGCTGAATGCAGAATTGCTGAACGCGGCTCTTCCCGAAGCCGAACAACAGCGCCACTGGCTCGAAAGTGCGCTACTTGAACATGATGGCAAGCGGATCATGATGGCCATCCACTATCCACCATTTCTGTGCAATGCCGATGAATTCGACCACTATGACAACATCGCAGAACCAGGCCGCTCGTGGTTGCTGGGCTTGCTGGCGCGTCACAACGTGGAAGCTGTGTTCTCGGGACACGTGCACAATTTCTGGCTTAATCGCTGGGCCAATACCAACCTCTACGTTGTGCCGTCCTTGGTGTTCCCCCGACAAGATTATTCTGAAATGTACGCAACGGAACCGGAACCCGAAGGCGGCCGCAATGATCCTGACAAACTAGGTTTCATGACGGTCGATGTGTATGAGAACGATCATGCTTGGCGTCTGCATCGGACTTTTGGTGCCCGGCAACTCCCCGACGACACTTATCAGCGCCAGCGCCGACCATCCACTGTTCTGCCCGTTGAGACCTCACTGCAAAACGTCGGCCTCGACATGCGTCAAAGCTGGATTACTTTTCATCAAGTTCCACCAAGCGGCGCGCTGGATGAGTTCTACCGCAAGGATGTTCGTAACGACTATCCGCTGCTGGCCATCAATGATCTGGGCGTCAGGGATTTGCGCATTCCCCTCAACGATCTGCTCGACGAACGCGTACGGAACCGGCTGTTCGACCTGAAAGGACAAGGCCTCCGGTTGACCGTCTATTGTTTCGGCTTGCCAGGGCCGGCCGCTCGCAAAACGATTGTCGAAAGCCGAGAATTACTGGACCGAATTGAGATTGTCTGGCCTGATAAACGAAAGACGGAACTTCGCTCTGTCATGGCCTCGCTGAAAGAAGAGCTGTCCCTACCGATCTTGATATCGCCGCTGTGGGCCGAGCACGGCAAAACGGATACCCAGGGCCGGCACCTGCACGTCATAAATCATGGCTTTCCTGATGCCGGGCCCGAAAAGATGCTTGAGTTCTTCTGTGGGACACCCCCAAGCGAAGCAGCTGATGGCGCCGTGTTCTGGCTCGATGTGGATGGCGGTTTTCTCAAGGAGATCGAAGCTGTTTCTCGACTGGCAAAAGAGCAAGAGATAGAGGCGCACGTCATTGCCAGAATAACAGGCGCCAACCCGGCAGAATGGCAAGACGACGAACGGTGGACGGCAACCGGCTCGGTCATCGCACAGCTGGCAGCTGTCATGGCACCAAATGTCCGCATCTACCTTGACGCGTTCTTGGACGTCGACCGAGGCTACTATCGCCGCGCCGGGCTGATCGATAAGCAGTGCAATCCAAGGGCCGCTTGGCATGCCATGCGTGCACTGCGATCCGAATTACATGCCGCTCCCGAGATCCCCGACATTAAAAGGCCGATTGCGTTTGGAAAGTGGTCCCTCTATCCCGTTCGCGGGAAAGGTATGGACGGATACGTTACGTGTTTCTCCGAAACATTTGAGCAATCAGAACTGCTACCCGAAGGGCTGACACAAGCGGGCAACTTCAAAATCTTCGACCTTTGCACACCAAGCACACCAGAAGCGGTCGTCGCCGCCGACCAGCTAAGCAGCGCATTGTCCGAAATGTCCACTGCATCCGCTGTGGCGACACCAGGACCCTACTTTCTGACACCAAGCCCCAGTTAGCTTGAGCGAACAAGAACCACTTGGACAGCCGCATTTTTGGCAGCGACGGCTGGCGAGCATCTTGGGCCATCGTTGCCCGGTGATCGTTTTCTTTCGACCATGTGTCGTGGCTCACAACAGTGAATCAAATCAGCGTGCATGTTGGGTTCATCGGCGGCCGGCAACAACGGTCGGCCGCCACAACATAAACCCAACCGAGCACACGCTCAGACCCAAGGAAACTTTGAAATGTTCAAGAAACTGATCAACTCCGCCGCTGCAGCAATCACCCTGATGGTTGGCTTGCACGCTCCCGCATCAGCTGCCATGTCAATCGCCAAACCGGCAGCCGCTCAGACTGAAGCCGCAGCAGCAATCGTCGAAGTCCGAGGCGGGCGTCGCGGTGGTGGTTTCCGCCGTCACGGTGGGTTCCGTCGCCACGGAGGCTTCCGCCGCCATCGCGGATTTCGTCGTCATGGTGGATTTCGTCGTCATCGCTGGCACCGCCGTCACCGTTGGAACCGTCACCACTATTTCGGTGCCTATCACGTCTACCGTGATTGCTTCTGGCGGCATGGACGCAAGTACTGCAGCTAAACTCCGCATCTCCCAAACAGACCCCGCCAGCGCAAGCCGGCGGGGTTTTTGTATGCTCCTCAGCCCAGCGCCGAAGCCGCAAATCCTGCCTGGACCTCCTTGATCTGTACCAAGGCGTCATCTGATAGCGGCCCCTTGTTCACCGATGATGCGGCCTGCTGCAATTCTTCAAGCGTTGCGATACCAATCTCAGTTGTGGCAAGCGTTGGATTGGAAATGACATAGCGTACCGCAAGTTCCGGCAGGCTTGCGGCGTGACCAGCCTCGATCAACGGAACAAACTGAAGAGCGCGCTGCACGTCTGTCGCGTAATCTGTTTTTGATCCAATAGGATCTACCGACGGCAGCCCCAGCGAATGGCGCGCCTCACTGCCAGACAAGGCACCACCAGCAAGCACACGCACGCCAATTGAGCCCACTCCGTTGTCCTTCGCGACGTTAAGAAGTTCACGAAAATCATCGGCTGGGTAGTCGTCCGGCACGATTTCGCCGGCAGATGGAACCAGCAAGTTATAGAAAATTTGGGCGCTGCTAAAGGCACCGCATTTGACCAATTGATGCAGGTCATCCGCTTCGCCCTTGGCCGTAAACCCCAAGAACCGGGTCTTGCCGGCGTCCCTCAACTTTTCAAATGCGGGGATAACGTCATTCAATACGTGCTCGACACTGAGTGTGCCCCGGTGATCCGACCGACCCAGGGTGTTGTGCAATTGAAAGATGTCTACATGGTCGAGCTTCAGTCGCGCCAGACTGGCATCAAGAGATTTGGACACGGCATCTGCCACATCGGCCAAATCATTGTTGCTCAGCCCAACCTTGGTACTGACCACAATGCCGTCCGTATTGCCATTGAGCGCCCGGCCGAGGTTGGTCTCTGAGGCACCGTCTCCATAACTCGCAGCAGTGTCGAAAAAATTTATGCCGTTGTCCCGTGCCCAGGCAACTGCGCGGTCTTGATCTGCGACAGCTCCTTTGGTCATCAGCCCGCCCACGGCGCCACAGCCGAATGTCAAACGGGATACCTTGAGACCGGTGTCGCCGAAATTCCGCATTTCCATCAGGTTTTTCCTCTTCGGGTCGTTTTCATATCCTACCCGTTCTTTCTATCATGCTCGGTTAGGCGTTCTGAACCTCAACCAACGCCGAGTGCGCGCTGCTGCCTTGGCCCAACCGGGACGTTCCGACGTCACGTGTCAGAACATTCGGGTTGCCCTGCCGATCATCACCTGCATCGTCGAGGTCAAACCAGGCGCCGGTGGGTATCGCGATCACTCTTGGCCGAATGTTGGTTGTGATGTGCGCGCGCGCCGTGCAGGCACCACGGTCGTTGAAAACGCGAACGAGATTGCCATCCTTGATCGCTCTTTCCGCTGCATCTTCGGGGCTGATGGCCATCAACGATGGGCGGGCGCCGTCCATGTCGGCAAGCGCCGCTTCAAGCTGGCTATGTAGTTTGTCGCCGGGTTGTGGTGAGACGAGATGTAGTGGATAACTTGTGGCATCAGCCGTGCCGAGCCAATCGACAGGTTCCAGCCAATGCGGATGGCCCGGACAATCATCGTACCCAAAGCCATCAATGGTCTCGGAAAAGATCTCTATCTTACCTGATGGTGTACCGAGTGGGGCCGCAGATGGATCTGCTCGGAACGCGGCAAACGGTACGTCAGCATGCTCGGGCCCGGCGATGGGAAGCTCGACCCAATTTCGCTCCCGCAGTTCATCGAAGCCCGGTACTTCAATTCCTTCGGCGGAAACATTCTGGCGGAACCGGTCGTAGAGGTGTCTAAGCCATCCTTCGGCGTCACGCCCTTCAGTGAAATCAGACAGGCATCCCAGACGCTCAGCCAATCCGGCAAAAATTTCATAATCATCGCGAGCTTCGCCAATCGGTTCAATCAATCGAGGCATGTTGAAGAGGAACGAGTCGCTCGGCGCCCGTCCGATATCTTCACGCTCGTAAGGTGTCGTTGCCGGAAAGACGATGTCTGAACGCTTCGCCGTTGCCGTCCACCAGGGTTCGTTGACAATGATCGTATCTGGTTGCTGCCACGCGTCGTTTAGACGGTTGAGATCCTGATGATGGTGGAATGGATTGCCGCCGGCCCAATAGATGAGCCGAATGTCGGGATAGGTCCGCGCTTGACCGTTGAAGTCGTAAGGCTGTCCAGGGTTCAGCAGCATGTCTGATACACGTGCGACGGGAATAAAGTCGGAAATGGCGTTCTTGCCTTGCGGCAGGGTCATTCCATCGAGTCGCTTCAACGGCACACCGATGCCGCCAATGGCACCATAACCGTAACCAATGCCACCGCCCGGCAATCCGATCTGGCCGAGCATCGCAGCCAGGGTTGCTGCCATCCAATAAGGTTGCTCGCCGTTCTGGGCACGCTGCAACGACCATGCGACGGTGATCAAGGTACGTTTGGAAGCCATCCGCCGCGTCAGATCGCGAATCGTATCAGCTGTGACACCACACAATGGCGCAGCCCACTCCGGCGTCTTCGGCTGACCGTCGGATTGTCCCAGGAGGTACGTGCAAAACTTATCGTAGCCGGTCGTACAGCGATCGACAAACCGGCGATCGCACAGATTCTCGGTCTCAAGAACATAGCCGATAGCCAGCATAAGGGCGGTGTCACTGCCCGGGACAACTGCGAGCCATTCAGCCTCAGACGGCGCATCTGTACGTTGTGGGCTGACATTGACCAGTCCCATCCCACCGTTGGCAAACGCCTTGAGCCAGTTGGTCGTTTCGTGGCGTGTGACGCCCCCCATGCTGACCTGCGCATTTTTGGGATTGATGCCGCCAAACATCACCAGCAATTCGGTATTCTCGGCGATCATTGGCCAGCAGTTCTGCTCGCCCCAACTCAGCTTGAGAAAGTTCATGCCGAGAACGTGAGGCATGATCGCCTGCGCAGCCCCCGTACTGTAACTGCCATAGGAGGAGACGTAACCGCCTGCACAGTTCAAGAACCGGTGAATCTGGCTCAACGCATGATGAAAGCGCCCTGCACTTGCCCAACCGTACGAACCGCCGTAGATCGCGCCATTGCCATGGCTCTTGCGGACCCGGTCGATTTCGGTCGCAGCAATGTCCAATGCTTCATCCCAGGGCACCTCGACGAAATCGTCTGCTCCTCGTCTGCTCTGTGCACGCTCGCGCCCACGCTCCAACCAGCCTCGTCGAATGGAGGGCCGCAACACCCTTGAGCGATGATGAACGGCTGCGGGGATCGCTTCAGGAATGGCGGAGGGCGTCGGATCTGCTGCGAACGGCGCAACGGCGACGATCTTGCTTTTCTCGGTTGTCACTTCGAACGCACCCCAGTGGCTCGACGTAACTTTGGTCTGTCTGCCGTCCATGAAATCACCCTATCCTTGCAAGCAACTAGGTTGCGACTTGCACTGTTCGGCCAGAAGATCCGCAACGACGAGGCGAAACCCCGCGTCATATGCATCAAGCGTTAGCAAATCGGCGTACCGGCGCTGCCATTTTCCGGTTTCCAGATCATGCCTCAACTTCTGCAATCCTGCTTCAACGTCGCCAATCGCCCAGAATGACGAACTTCCGGATCGAATGTAGGCATCGAGATAGGCGGCTGGCCGACGCCAGTAGGCATAGAGAAACCCATCGCTGCAATCGTGCGGCACCAGAACCGGCGTGATCTGTACGGCGCCCAACCATCTTGTGTAATCGGACATTTCTGGCATCTGCGCTTCATCCAACGCTGCCAGCTCTGGAAGATAATCCGTCAACCAGGGCCGGTGCGCCGGATCAAACGTAAATATGACGATCTGACCGCGTGTTACGCGGCGCATTTCCCGCAGGCCGGCTTCTTTGTCCGGCCAATGATGAATGGTCAAAACCGCCATGGAGGCATCAAAGCTCTTGTCATCGAATGGCAGGTCATCGGCACTCGCCTGAATTGCTTTGGCCGCCGCCGAACTGCGCTTGCGGATCATCTCCCCGGAAGGCTCAACGGCAGTCAAGGTCCGATCCGTCGGCTCATAGGACCCGGTTCCTGCGCCAACATTCAAAACAGTTTCCGCATTGCCAAGCGCGCGCTCAATGATTGTCGCTATCCGTTGATCCGGCTTGCGAAGCTCCGCATAGTTCACGCCGATGGTATCATACTTCGCACTCATCGATTTTCTCTCCGGCGAGCCATCGACATCCATTCGCGGTCCGCCACAGCCTCGCTAGACGCGGCTCAACGTCTCGCTCACGGCCCGTGCTGCCAAATTGCATGCCGTATACGACCGACTTGGCGACTACGACATAGCGGCTCGGCTGTGCGGCTCGTTCCAATCGATTGACGGCCCGATTGGTACGATCCCAGTTGGATTGATGCGCTCGTGGCTTATGTAATAATGGCGCTTGTTGTGACCAAAATTGATGGTCTCGGCAATGCCAGGCCATTGGTACAAGTCTCGTGTGTAGGCCCACAGGTTCGGATAATCGATGAGCCGCCTGAGGTTGCACTTGAAGTGCCCGGCGTAAACCGAGTCAAACCGGACGAGCGTTGGAAACAGGCGCCAGTCCGATTCCAGCGGCGAACAACCATGCAGGAAACGCGATTGGCTCAAACGTTGCTCGAGCACGTCCAGCGTTTCGAACAGCGCCGTGACCGCGCCTTCATATGCGGGTTGTGATGTTGCGAAGCCGGCCCTGTAGACGCCATTGTTGACCGTCTCGTAGATCCTCGCGTTCATCGAATCGATATCGTCTCGCAGGCTCTCCGGATAATAATCCTCCGCGTTGGCACCGGCTTCGTCAAAGGCGCTATTGAACATGCGGATAATTTCGGATGATTCATTGGAAACGATCGTCTCACCTTGCTTGTCCCAGAGGACCGGGACGGTGACCCGCCCGGTCATCTTCGGCTCGGCTTTGAGATAGATCTCGCTGAGCCTTGATGCTCCGCCGAGCTTGTCGGAGACGATGCCATCGTCATCGGGCTCGAACGTCCAGCCACTTTCCCCCATACGCCAATGGACCGCCGAAACGTCGACGAGGCCGGTCAATCCTTTCAAACTGCGGAAGATCAGCGTGCGATGCGCCCAAGGACAGGCATACGACACATAGAGATGATAGCGTCCCGCTTCGCCCGGAAAGCAGCCCTTGCCGGTCGCCCCGGGTTCGCCGTCCGGCGTAACCCAATGGCGAAATGTCGATTCGGTTCGGACGAACGCACCTTTGGTTTCAGCGGTTTCATACCACTGGTCACGCCAGACGCCGTCAATTAGAAGTCCCATCAGTCGCCCCTTGCCCAGCTATCGACAACAACCGTAGATCAAACCGTTCCAAGTGCTCTCAAAATGCGCTCAGGCGTCATTGGCATTTCATATATCGCGGCACCAAGCGGGTGCAGGGCATCATTCACGGCATTCATCACCGCCGCCGGCGCGCCGCCGGTGCCCGCCTCACCGGCCCCTTTCGCGCCGAGGATCGACGTCTTTGTCGGCGTCTCGACATGAGCGACAACGATATCCGGCATTTCCGCTGCCATTGGCACCAGATAGTCGGCCATCGAGGCGTTCAGCAATTGCCCCTCATCGGAATAAATGCACTCTTCGTAAAGCGCCCCGCCGATCCCCTGAACGACTCCGCCACGAACCTGTTCATCAACCAGCTTCGGATTGATCACCCGGCCGCAATCCTCGACAGCCCAGAAATTCACGACCGTAACGAGGCCGGTATCGACGTCCAGTTCGATCTCAGCCGCCATTGCGCCGTTGGTGAACACGAACGGGAAATCGTTCACACGATAATGCCGCGAGGCAATCAGCTCGGGTTGTACGTCGGATGGCAACTCGTTGCCTCTATAGTAGATCATCGCACCCAGGTCAGGCAGCGACATGCGCTCCGATCCCGTGGCGTCGTCCACAATGCTGCCTCCGCGAATATCAAGAAGCGCCGCATCCGTCTGCAGAACTTTGCCGGCAACATCGAGGACCTGTTCCTTGAGGGCTTGCGATGCCAGAAGCACCGCTTCGCCACCGATGCCGGTGCCACGCGACGCCCAGGTGCCACCACCATAAGGAACTGTCGCCGTATCGCCGGTCGTCACCTTGACCCGCGCGATATCAACGCCGAATACGCCGGCGGCAATTTGTGCAATGACCGTATTGGCACCCTGGCCCTGCTCGGTTATCGACGATGCGACGTGCAACGCGCCTTTAACATCGAGCCGTACCGTGGCGCCGTCCTGCGCCGAGATCGGCGCACCGCCAATGCCATAAAACATCGGACTTGGATTGGTGACCTCGACCATCGATACCAGGCCGACACCACGATGCACCCCTTGCGCTCGCAGCCCCTCGTGCCGCTGGCGCAGCGCGTCGTAATCCATGATGTCGACAAGTTTGGCGAGCGTCTTTTGATGCGAGAGGTCATCAAGTTTCATGCCCGTCGCCGATACCGTTGGATAGGCGTCGTCAGGAATGAGATTGCGCTTGCGAATCTCAACGATGTCCATGGAAAGCGCGCGCGCTGCCGTTTCGACTAGACCATCTGCGACTGCCATCGCCACCGGATGCCCGACCGCGCGGTACTGGCACATCATATTCTTGTTCTGAAACACAACCTGACCACGCGCCCGGTAATTTTCGATCGCATAAGGCGCGCCGGTCAGGTTCAAGATCTGATTGCATTCGATGGCAGAGGTGCGCGGATACATGCTGTACGGACCGATGCCGGTTAGATCATCGATCTCCAACGCTGCAATCTTGCCGTCCTTGGTCACTGCAATCTTGCCATGTACACGGTGGTCGCGGGCATGGATATCGCTGGCGAAACTCTCATAGCGATCCGCCACGAATTTCACAGGACGGCCGAGCAGTTTGGCAACCGCCGCGCTGGCGATTTCATCTCCATAGGTATGAATTTTAATTCCGAACGAGCCACCAACGTCACGCGCCACGACGCGGACATTCTCCTCGGGCAAATCAAGATGCTTGGCGAGAACGGCCTGCATCATATGCGGCCCTTGACCGTTGTAGTGGTAGGTCAGCACGTCATCGGACGGATTGTACTCGAAGATTGCTGCTCGTGCCTCAAGCGTAACGCCGGTGTGGCGGCCGAAGCGGAATGTGCGTTCGATGACGGTGACATCATCGCGGCCATAGATGGTATCGACATTGCCGACGTCAACTAGCCGTTCCCAAGCGAGATTGCTTTCCAATTCAGGATGGATAACCGGCGAACCCGGGTCCAGTGCAAGTTCCGCATCACAGGCCGCGTCCAATGGCTCATAGTCAATGCTCACACACTCGCACGCATCTTCCGCCGCTGCCCGACTATCGGCAACAATCATGACCACGGGCTCGCCGACCCAGCGCGCAGTGTCAACCGCAAGCGGCATTTGCGGGGGCGAACGCAGGCCTTGCAAATGCGTCAGCACGCCAACGTACGGCGACACCACCCCCACGAAGTCACGGCCGGCATAAGCTGCGACGACTCCGGGCATCTGCTTTACGGCCGTGAGATCAATCGAGAGAATTCGGGCATGGGCATGATCCGACCTTACAAATGCGGCGTGCACCATGCGCGGCAGTTGCAGATCGTCGACGTATTGGCCACGACCTTCCAGCAGCCGTTTGGCATCAGGCCGCGGCACAGAACGACCGATATAGGAATTGGGCCGATCGAAAAAACTGACGACGTCGGTCATGACTGTGCCCTCGCTTCGATCACCTCGGCGACCGCGTCAACAATGGCCTGATATCCGGTGCAGCGGCAGAAGTTTCCGGACAAATGTGCGCGAATGGAATCGCGCTCGCTGCTTCCTCCACCCTCAATGTACGATAGTGCGCTGGCCAGCATGCCCGGCGTGCAGAAGCCG
>JAGDYV010000038.1:0-28127 GCA_049116495.1 Hyphomicrobiaceae bacterium
TACATCGAGCTGAAAATGGAAGAAGTCGAGCGCTTCGAAATGACCCCGCATCCGGTTGAGTTCGACATGTATTACTCAGTCTGAGCCAAATCCGGTCACGACGCCTAAGCGCAGTTGAAACAATAAAAAAGAGCGGCCCTCATGAGGAGCCGCTCTTTTCACATGCACCGCCAGGTAATTGTAATTAGAAACTTTTTCGCAAAGGCGCCCTCAGCGTCGAACGACCACCTCGGTGCCATAAAAGCCATACCGCTCAACCAGCCTGTAGAACTTCCGCGCGTTCCTGATGCTCAGGCGGATACAGCCATGCGATGCCGTACGGCCGAGTTTCTTGGACAGATACGTCCCATGAATGGCCGTGCCATCCTGTCCGATCCAGGTCAGATACGGCAGGCTCATTTTCCATTTCGTTGAATAGAATTTCTCGCGCTGAGCAAAAGGCGTATAGGAGCCGGGTTTCGTCTCCCAACCGCGTTTTCCCGTCGAAACTCGCCAGGAATACTTACGTTTTCCATCAATCGAGACATACATCCGCTGTTTTGATAAATCGACGGTTGCACGCAGCGACGTCGCTTTTGCCGGAACGACAAAGCCAAACAGTACGAACGCGCAGAGGACCGTATAAAGGCCCCCCCGGGTGTTTGTAATCATCAAGCTAAAACCCTTATTCTCGGTGATCTCGCATTCAAATGTCTTTGCGCCATCAATCGCACGGCCCAGTCTAGCCTAAGCAACTGTTCTGCATAGCAATGAACCCGAACTTCTCGGCTCAGCGTGTCTTGCCGGCAACGCCAACAGACAGCAATTGAGGCCTGCCATAATTCAATGCCGGTGGGATTAATTCTAAGTGAACATCAATGTTGCAGATTAGACGCATTAAAAAAGTGAAACTATATTGATCTTGGAGCGATCGCTTGCCAAACCCACCTGGGATCAGCTTTGTTACAAATGTGCTATCGGTAAAGTGAATTTCCACGGGAGCCTTCAAAATGTCCAAATATGTCCTTGTTGCATTAGTTGCATCAGCGATCGCAGTCAGTGCATGCCGTCGTGAAATGCCTCACCCGAACGGCCTGGGCGCGAAAGATATTGCTGCAACGCAAAAAGTCGTGAAGTAATCATCACGCCTCATGTTAAAGGCTTCGTGGTTTGCCAATTGCCACAACCGCCTGCATGATGCTTAGATTATGACGACCGGCCGGCATACTGACGTGATCAGCCAGTACTAGGCCATCTCTCTCTTCTCTCTCATTCAGCCTCGTGTAGCCATGCTGCGCGGGGTTGTTTGCGTTTGGTGCGGCCTCAATTGCCGAAAACAACTGAATGTTGAATATTGCTGCTTCACTCGCCAATGCCTCGACCACGCCTTCATCGTTCGAGTATCGCAACACGTTATCGCTGCCGACCCGTTGTCCCCGCATCCGTCGCATGCCCTTGTAATCAAGCCATCCCGCCCATTGAGGGGCCGCTGACCGATGGCGACTTTCGCTGGGGGCCGGCTGCAGGTCACGCGCTGGCGCAACGTACGCCCCCTGCCGTCCTGCCTGTGGTGAGAGTCCCAGGTGCCCGCACCTCAGAGCGCCGGGCGATAAATCCTGCACGGGGCGACAGCGCGTCGCTCAAAAAATAAATCGGATGCGGCGTGCTGTTGCCCCGCACCCCTTACTTGCCCGGAAACCTTCGACGGTCAGCCGTGCGAAGCCATCGTCGCCGAAACAAGCAACGCACAGGTCAAATCAAATTGTTCGACAGTTCCGCTCCCAATTCCGGCATGTTCCGCTAGTATCCGGATGAATGCATAAGGAGTGCGAAATCATGAGTGACGTCACACCGTCCCAATCGTCTGACAACGAACTGCTGACCGATTGGTATGCGCATCGCGACTTACCGGATTTCAGCACGCTCAGCCCGGCACACTTTCCAGCCGCATTCGAACTTGCGATGCAAAGCCACCTGGCCGAGATCGACGCAATTGCATCGGAGACAGCGCCTGCCACCTTCGCCAATACCATTGAGAAGCTGGAGCGCGCAGGCGAGCGGCTCTCACGCACGGCCAGCGTCTTTTGGAATATCGCCAGTGCCGATACCAACGCCGACATTCAGGCGCTGGAACGCGAGTTGGCCCCCAAAATGTCGGCCCACTCAACGGCGATTACACTGAACGCACCGCTCTTCGAGCGCATCGCATCAGTATGGGATGATCGCGACAAGCTTGACCTGACCGAAGAACAGGCCCGCGTCCTCAAACGCACCTACGAAGGCTTTGTTCGCGCCGGCGCCCGGCTGCAGGGTGCTGAGCGCGAACGGCTCGGCGTGATCAAGCAGCGCCTCGCGGAACTTGGAACCGCATTCGGCCAAAACGTCCTCGCCGATGAAGCCGCGTTCATGCTTGAAATCTACGACGAAGCCGATCTCGCCGGGCTGCCGGACGCACTGCGCCAGGCAATGGCCTCTGCCGCCAGCGAACGTGACACCGACGCCCCGTACGTCGTCACGCTGTCGCGCTCCCTGATCGATCCCTTCCTGACGTTTTCAACCCGGCGCGAACTACGCGAAAAGGCCTTCCAGGGCTGGACGATGCGCGGCCAAAACGGTGCGGCATCGGACAACAGGGAAGTCATCTCCGAGACGCTCGCTCTGCGCAGCGAGTTGGCGCAATTGCTCGGCTTCTCGACCTACGCCGACTTCAAGCTCGATAACACGATGGCTAAAACGCCGGCCGAAGTGCAGTCGTTACTCGAAACGGTCTGGCCACATGCCAAAGCGAAGGCTGCAGTCGAGCGCGACCTGCTTTCTAGTGCCGCCAAGGCTGACGGCGTCAACATCGACATCGAGCCATGGGATTGGCGGTTTTGGGCCGAGAGGGTTCGGCAGAAGGACTACGATCTCGACGAAACCGAAATCAAGCAATACTTCGCCCTCGACAATATGATCGATGCCGCCTTCGAAGTTGCCAACCGCCTCTTCGGCGTGTCGTTCAAGGAGCGCCACGACATCAAAGCTTATCACGACGATGTCCGCGCCTTCGACGTCCGGGATCGCAACGACAATCCGATCGGATTATTCCTGGGCGACTACTTCGCCCGGCCATCAAAACGATCAGGCGCCTGGATGACGGGCTTCCGCTCGCAGGAACGCCTGCGTGGCAATACCCGCCCGATCATCCTCAACGTTATGAACTTCGCCAAGCCGCAACCCGGCAAGCCGGCATTGTTGTCCTTCGATGATGCCCGGACGTTGTTCCACGAGTTCGGCCATGGCCTGCACGGACTTCTATCGGATGTGACCTACCCATCCCTCTCCGGAACCAGCGTCGAGCGTGATTTTGTCGAACTGCCGTCGCAGCTCTACGAGCATTGGCTTGAGCAACCAGGCCTCCTCAAGCGGTTTGCGCGTCATCATGAAACCGGCGCGGCCATGTCGGATGATCTGATTGCCAAAATTGAAGCCGCCGCGAATTTCAACCAGGGTTTTGCAACGGTTGAATACCTGGCTTCCGCGCTCGTCGATATGGCTTATCACGGGCCCGCCTACACGCCGGGCACGGACCCGATTGCGTTTGAAGCCGAGACGTTGGCCAAGCTCGGTCTGCCGGCTGAAATCACCATGCGTCACCGTTCGCCACACTTCCTGCATATCTTTGCTGGCGACGGCTATTCGGCCGGCTACTACAGCTACATGTGGTCGGAGGTACTCGACGCCGACGCCTTCGCCGCGTTCGAGGAAACCGGCGATGTTTTCGATGCCGCAACCGCGGATCGATTGCTCCAGCACATTTATGCCGCCGGTGGAAAAAAGGAAGGCGGTGATGCCTATCGGAGCTTCCGCGGCAAACTACCGACAGTGGACGGACTGCTCCGTCAGCGGGGTCTTGTTGATGCCGCCGCGTGATCAAAAATAGATAAGCACAAGGAGACAGGCCGTCCCCATCACGACAAACCGGTAGAACGGCATCTGCTCAACCAGAAACTTGTGAAAGCGTTCGGGGAGCGCGGCCCATGGCACACTGCCAATTTGCCAGAGCATCATGCCGACGAACAAACCGATACCGTACGAAACGGGATCAAGGCCGCTTGGCAGGATGTCACCACCGATCGAGAATGCAGCTTCATCGACAACCGGCCACGTGTTGAAACCGACGCCGAGCATGAACCCCGTCAGCATTAGCACCAGCACTTTGACGACACCTGACATCGCAGGACCACGCGTTCTGGTTAGAAGCTCGGACAATGCGAAGTAGATTGCCGCCAGCTACCGCGTTCGCCGCGAAACAGAATTGAACAGGGACCTGGCAGACGAACAAACACCGAACCGGTCCACATAAGAGCAGCCGACAGCAATCTACTTCCCGATCACCCTACGAAGATTTGGAAAACAATGAATTAATAGCTGTGATTTTCTGGGTCGTCGGCGCTGATCTTTGCGGTCTCACTGACGACATCGATCAACGGGATACCAGCTCTAAGCCACCGCATGCAGAACTTCTGGCAAGGCCGCTTCGAACAATGCCATATCCTCAGGCAACCCCGCTCCGATCCGGATGCAACGGTCGAGTGGCACAACACCGGGCATGCGCACGAAGATGTCTCGCGCCAACAATCCCGACAGGATATCGCGGGCAAACGCACCGTCGCGCCCACAATCGATCGTCACAAAATTCGTCGCCGACGGCAAAGGCTCAAGGCGGTTCGCCTTGGCGATGCTTTCGATCTGCGAACGGGACTCGGCGATCCGTCGCACGGTCTCGGTCAGATAGGCTTGGTCTTTGAGCGCCGCCTCAGCGCCGATTTGCGCAATCCGGTTGATCCCGTAATGGTTCCGCACCTTCTCGAATTGGCTGATCAATCCGGCCTCACCGAGGCAGTAGCCGATCCGTGCGCCGGCCATCCCGTACGCCTTGGAGAATGTCCGAAACCGCATAACCATCGGGTTACCAACATCGAGCGCCGGTGCAACACCAGCTGGTGCCGTATCGATGTAGGCTTCATCCAGTGCCAGCATCGTATCATTTGGCAGTCGGCTGATAAGATCATCGATCACATCAGCACCCCACCACGAGCCCATCGGATTGTCCGGGTTGGTCAGATAAAGTATGCGCGCGTTGTACTGTGCCGCCGCCGCCAACAGCGCTTCGATATCCTCCTTGTCGTCACGAAACGGCACCTTGATCAGCTGGCCGCCACACGCCGCAACATGGAAGTTGAAGGTGGGATACGCACCATCCGACGTCACCACGGCGTCGCCTGGCGTCACAAACAATCGGTTCGCCAGACCAAGCCCACCATCAATGCCCTCGATAATCACGACGTTCTTCGGCGTCACGCCATGGAAGTCCGCAATCGCCCGGATCAGTTCATAATTGTCCGGGTCGGAGTATTTCCATACGTCCTGCGCGGCTTGCGCCATTGCAGCAACGGCCTTCGGGGACGGGCCAAAAACGCTTTCATTGGCACCGATCCTGGCCCGGAACGCATGCCCCCGTGCCCTTTCCTGTGCTTCCGGTCCGACAAATGGCACGGTGGCCGGCAATGCTGTAATGACCTTCGTAAAGGGCGGCTGAGACATCCGTGCATTCCGATCGCTGAAGTTGACGGCCCCGGACATGACTATCCGCGCCATCCACAATCAAAATCCTGGAAAAGGTCCCAAGGCAAGCAGAATCAACCGCAATCGCCCAGCGTCGCGTATTCTACGAAAGAACATCAAGGCGCCGGCTTCAAATCAAGCAAAGCTCGGCAAGCTCGCGGCGCATCTGAGCAGGCATCGCTGCAAGCTGTTTGCCGCGGCCGCGACCAATGTCTGGCGGCGCATCATCCGCTTCAAGATAGCGCCAGCCCTGGAATGCACGACGCGGGGTCGGGCGAACCGCGACAAGTTCCGAGTGAAGCATGATCCGGCAGCACCGTGTGCCATCATCCTTCTGCCCTTCCTCAAGCGCGAGAATCTGCTGTCGAACCTGGATAACACCTCGAATGACCCAATACAGCGAACCGCCGTCGAGCACCGCATCCTGGCGTTTCGGCACCATTCGCGTGCGATGAAACAGCTCCGGCTGCCCGTTCTCCCGCGCACTCGTCGCCAGTCGCTCGGCCTGCCAATGCTCCAGGTCTTCGATGCTGTCGACACCGACGCAAAGTTTGACGATATGAGTGGTCATCGGGAGAAAATGGCGTCAAGTCGCATCAAACGCAAGCCGTCGCCCGGTCACATGCCAGTTTGTCCACGGGTACGATCAAGTCTGAGCGATCAATTCGTGAACCCGTTCTGCTGGCCGGCAAAGCCGCACCTCATCACCGACGACCACGATCGGCCGATCGATCAGAATCGGATTGACCACCATATGTTCAATGAGCGCATGTTCGGACAGTGTCTTGTCCGCAAGACCGAGTTCTTTGTAAGGCGCTTCTTTTGTCCTTATCAGGTCACGCGCGGTCAATCCCATCGCGTGCAGCAATTCGTTGAGCCGGTCCGCGGTGGGCGGCCTGTCGAGATAGAGAATGATCTCGGGATCGTACCCGGCCTCACGCAAAAGCGTCAGCGTCGCCCGCGACTTACTGCATCTCGGATTGTGATATATTGTCGTTTCCCCAACCATCGCATCACCTCAATTTGCTTGACACGTGCCGTGGTATTGCGAAACGAACGGCGAACCGAAGAAACCGAAATGGCGCGAATGCACAGCCGGCATTGGCATGCCGGGTTTCTCTGCGTCGTATATCGTCGTCATGTTGAGAAAGCCCTCGGTCACCACTTCAAGATAATGATTGGCCCCGATCGCTCGAACGATCTTGAGTTCGCCTTTGCCTTGTTTGGTCCGCAGTGCCGCCGTCTGGCGCACGAGATCCACGTCCTCGATGCGAAAACTGAGCGCTTCCACCTTCTCGTCCTTGAAGGCACCATTTTCAAATGTCTTGACGACCCCGGCCGCAAAGCTACAGGTCATGGCGCTGTTCGCAATAGCTGGCTGCAGCATCGCGAAAATCGCGAATACAATCCAGCCAATCGCCCTGGCAGTTCTGCTCATGCAATCAGCTCTCCCACACTCGTTCGGACCATACGATGGTCATCGATTTAATCCGCTAACTCACCGTTGTGAAGTTATGCCAGTCGCATCAGCACTGCGCCAACAGCTCATTTCTTTTCTTCGAGATCGACCGGCGCGCCGGCCTTCTTCCATGCTCCAAAGCCACCCAGCATGTGTGCCACCGGTTTCAGACCCATGTCTTGAGCGACTTTTGCAGCCAACGCTGATCGCATCGCGCCGGCGCAGAAAAAGACAAACTCCTTGTCTTCCCCAAAAACCGGTTTGTGATATGGGCTATCGGGACAAATCCAAAACTCCAACATGCCGCGAGGACAATGAAATGCCCCCGGCATTTTGCCTTCACGGGCGAGCTCGCGCGGGTCACGAATGTCGACCAGCACAACATTTTCGTCGCCCGCTTTCGCCTGCACCTCTTCGATCGTGTATTCTTTGATGGCGGCCTTTGCAGCCTTTACAAGATCTCCTGCAGACAACGTTATGTTCTGCGGCATTCGCGGTATCCTTCGCTCAAATTACCCGACAGCATTTCGACCCTACGCACTAATAATCGAAATTTGCCGCCTAGTCTGCCTTTCTGTTGTCTGCCTTTGCAACTGGTCCGGGCCAAAGCGCCGCTGTCCTGCCGGTCATCCAATAAACCGCAAGGCCGATCCACTCCTTGACGCTTTGATCCATAAGCCGAAGCCCGTCATCCAGATTGCGGAAGGGTAGCCACAGATCACGCCCCGCACGGGTGCGAAAATCAGTTGGGTACGCATAGAGGTTGCGGTCGCCTTCCGAAAACCCGGCCTTACGGAAGACCCCCATCGATCGCGGCATATGCCACGCTGAAGTTACCAAGAGAAATCCGCAAGGACATGACGTCTGGCGCTGCTCCAGCAACTGCATAACGAAAGCAGCGTTCTGCCAGGTATTTCGCGATCTTTCTTCGATCAGAAGACGCTCGCGCGAAATACCGGCTCCTATCAAGTAATTCTCAATCGGTTTCAATGAATTGAAACCTTCACCGAGCAGCGATCCGTTACCGCCGGAAAACACTATCTTTGCCGCAGGGTAGCGTCGCGCCAACAACGGTATGGCCAATATCCGCTCCGCTGCCGTATTGGTCGTTATCCGGTTGCGTCCATGAGCGATGCCCGGCTGCTCGAAGCCACCCAGCAGTATCACATGGGTAACGGCCTGCTTGGCCGGCAACGACACAGCAGCAAAGCGGTCGTCGAGTGGCTTGTTGATCCACTTTGCCAATGGAGAAAAACCAAAAACCAGGAGAAGAAGCAGCCCGCCAAGAACCAGCCGCCGGGCGAGCCGTTGCCAACGCTGCCACAATCCGAGCACCACGCCCAGTCCGATTAGAATTAGACAAAGCTTCGAAGGTGCAATCAGTGAGTAAATGATCTTGGAGAGTACGAAAAACACTCAACAATCCGCTTGGTCTGGCCATCAAGGGGGAGGCGGGCGATGCGCAGGCCTCCACCTTGAGTGCGCCGCCAATGTCGGGCGAAGACGCCAGCACACACACATCATCAAAATCACAAAACAGTGGCCGAAATTACATTCTTTCGACGGCCACGGCTGTCGCTTCTCCGCCACCGATACAGAGTGATGCTACCCCCTTCTGTTGGTCATACTTTTCCATGGCATTCAATAGCGTCAGAATGATCCGGGTACCTGAAGCACCGACAGGATGACCCAGCGCACAGGCCCCGCCATGAACGTTGACTTTGTCATGTGGCAGATCAAGTTCACGCATAGCGGCCATCGTGACGACGGCAAATGCCTCGTTCACTTCGTAAAGCCCCACTTCGCCGCTGGACCAGCCGACTTTTTCAAGCAGGTCTTTCATTGCCCCGATCGGTGCAGTCGTGAACCATTTTGGTTCGCGTGCATGGCTCGCCGTGCCGATGATCTTGGCCATTGGAGTCAACCCGCGTCGCTCCGCCTCGCTGGCGCGCATCATCACAACGGCTGCGGCTCCGTCCGAAATCGAACTGGAATTGGCGGCTGTTACAGTTCCTTCTTTGGCGAACGCCGGTCGCAAGGTTGGAATCTTGTCAGGTTGCGCCGTGAACGGTTGCTCATCCTGGCTCACAACACTTTCACCTTTGCGGCTTTTGACCGTAACGCCCGTCAGTTCTCCAGCGAATGATCCGTCTTCGTTGGCAGTTTTGGCACGCCTCAGGCTTTCGATGGCGTACGCATCCTGGGATTCACGCGTAAACTGATAGTGTTGGGCGGTATCTTCGGCGTAAGTACCCATCAAACGCCCCTTGTCGTAGGCATCCTCCAGGCCATCAATGAACATATGGTCCAGCACCTGAGCGTGCCCAAGTCGTTGTCCGGCCCGCATTTTCGGCAAAATATGTGGCGTGTTGGTCATGCTCTCCAGACCACCCGCCACAATTACGTCGCCTGGCCGCGCATGCAGACTGTCATAGGCCATCATAACGGTCTTCATGCCTGAGCCGCACATTTTATTGACTGTCGTACAGGGCACAGATGATGGCATGCCAGCGCCAAACGCCGCCTGACGCGCCGGCGCCTGTCCTTGACCGGCAGGCAACACACAGCCCATCAGAACGTCATCAACTTCTTCACCTTTGACGTTAGCCTTTTCTAGCGCCGTCCTGATCGCTGTGGCGCCAAGCTCTGGCGCCGTCACAGATCCAAGGACACCCTGAAAACTGCCCATCGGTGTGCGCGCACCGGAAACAATAACGATCGGGTCTTTGGTGGTGTCGCTCATGTTCTTGCTCTTTCTTCGAAGTAAGAGGTACGACGGAATCTGACATCATTATGGGCCAACATGGCAGGACGCTCAAACGCTGTCATGATCGTCCGTTGTCATGATCGTCGCGATTGACAACGCCAAGACAACAATAAGATCGCCGCATCGGCCGCCACCAATGCATGTCGCATTCAATCGGCTTCACTATCGAGGCCGCAACCGTGGTCCGGCCCGCGCGTGCGGAGCGCGCAATCGCCTGGCCGGCGAAGCAACCTAATGCATGCGCGGCGGAAGCCCCGAGCGTAGCAAGGAAATAGCCGAGAGCCCAAAGAGGCTAAAGAGGCTAAAGCGAGGAGCATTTTATGCGACGCGCATCAATCACAGCGGTCTAAACTTGATCCATCCGATAGGACAAAACACGCACTATCGCTGTTGGTCACTGCGCTTTGCACGCTCTGCCTTAGTCGCCTCGCGCTTTGCCATGCGCTCACGCAATTCGCGCTCAGTACGTTGCATGGCCGTTTCCATGTCGTGCCGCCCGGCAATGGAATCGATATGCCCTTGATCGTAACTACGATCATAAAGATCACCGGCACGCTCATCCACCCAGGCTTCATCGACCAACGTTGTTTTGTAGATCAAATAATGCAGCGTAAACAAACCGCCTGAAATCACCAGCGGCCACAGCGCCCACCAAGGCTTTCCGGTGTAGAGATTGAGGACCGTCAGTAGGCCGTTAAGTCCAATGAATAGTGCGCGATGCCACGGATAGGTGCGCTGCGTCCATGCGATCAGTTGGTCTTCAAAACTGGATTGGCTTGCTGGTTCTGCCATCGCGTCCTCCCACCAATAGGCTTCATCATGCAATTCGTCCCGCGCTTTGGCAAAAGTGCCTACATGACGTCACACCATCAAGAAGCACTTCAAGACTTGTCTTTGTCTTGCTCCAAATAATCCGGATGACGCCGCCGCGGCTTCGCCACCGGCCCATCCGGTCGGTCAATCATGTCTGGATAAGCGCCTGCAATCTTGACGATCCGCCAATTGTAAGCCGCCCATGCAATAACCAGCGTCGTCACGATAACGCTGTCGGGACCGCTCATCTTTTCTGGAAAACCGAACAGTGCCACGTACAGCAACAAGGCGATTGGGACGGTCGCGCTGAAGGCACCGGCAAGCTGGTTCTTGCTCCACGCGAAAACGACCGTGGCCCAGCCAGCCGCTAAAGCATACAACGCCACCATCGGCAGGTTCCCGTGTGGCAGTTTGCCCGACAACGATGCCACGCCCAGCATGACACAGACCGGCACAACAAGAAGCGCGTAGAACAAAATCTCATAGTGAGCTTGCGTCCGCGATAGCTTGGAAACACGCACGAAGTGCGGCGTACGCGCATCATCGAACACGTAGCGTTTGAACATTCGTTCCCAATCGAGGGCCATGTCCCGCTCTCCTTCGACGCTCTACGAAGTTTCGCCGTACAAACTACAAGGGCGAGCCGCTCAATTGCCGCCCGCCCTGCAATCTCTATCGAAAGCCAGTTTGCCTGCCATTGACCGTCAACGGTCGACAAACGATTTGCCAGCCTATGTTGGCTCTCGAGCACCTGTTCCAGTCGTCGGGGCAACATCAGGCGTATCATCAAGTTCAATACGCTTTTTGCCTTCGATCATCGTACCTTCTTCTTCAGGCCATTCCAGGGTCATCAGACTGTAACGTCGACTCGGATCGCCAAACAGCACCATGAAAGTCTGCAGCCAAACCGCCAGACCAGCACAGAGTACCAGCACCAATCCGACAACGAGAACGCTCTTGATTATCCAACGGTTCGACAATCCGACGGTTGACGCCGAAATTTCGCCTTGAAGGAAGGAGGTATAGGCATAGTCAAATGCGAAGTAGGTCGTAATCGCACAGAACGGAATAAGGAAAACGGTTATGCCGAGGAACTCGATCCAGGCCTTCTTGCGGAAGGCCAATGTTTCGCGCACCAAATCCACGCGCACGTGTGTGTTGTAGATGTAACCGTATGCCAACACCAGAGCGAACAGGCCGGTGTGAAGGTGCCATTCCAGCTCCTGCAGCAACGTTGAGCCGAACCACTCACTCACTTCATTCACAAGGTAGTACTGCACCCCGAAAATGATGCCACCGTCGTCATTGCGCCACGTCAGCTTTCGGATGATCACATCAAAGCACGTGATCAGAACCAGCGGTACGATAAGCCATGACGCCCATTTGCCAAACTGGTCAACGAAACCTCTCAGGGCCTCGCTGACACGCAGAGACGTCGGACGATCCGCATCGGTATAGCTTTTCAACTCGTCGGTCTCAGTTTGTTCTGACATTCGCAGCCTCTCCTTCCTTCTAACAGCTCTACTGGTTCGCTAGTCGATGTGAACCAGCCACAGCGCGAGCTGCGGGAAGTTGATAACGCAGACCAGGGCGATCAACTGCAGAATCACAAACGGAATGATACCGAAGTAAATACTCTGGATCTTCACCTCTTTCGGCGCGATGCCCTTTAGGTAGAACAAAGCGAACCCAAATGGCGGCGTCAGAAACGACGTCTGAAGATTAATTGCCATCAGGATCGTGAACCAGATCACCACGTCCTCTTTCGCCACGTGATCACCAAATTCAAGACCGGCAACCATCGGCGCAAAAACCGGCAGAACGATCAACGTGATCTCAATCCAATCCAGGAAAAAGCCGAGGATAAAGGCAATACCCATCAGCAAGAACAAGAAGCCCCATGAATCCAACCCGGCGCCATGGATCAGCTCTTCCACAATGTCGTCACCGCCAAGCGCGCGGTAGACATAAGCGAAGCACGTCGCGGAGACGATGATAAAGAAGATCATCGCAATGGTGCGCGCCGATGTGTGGCAAACACCTTGCAGGACGTCGAAGTTCAATCGACCGGCCAGCAATGCCAACAGCATAGCTCCGGCAGCGCCGACAGCGCCAGCCTCACTCGGTGTCGCCCAGCCCAACAGAATTGAGCCCTTGATCAACGTGATCAGGAACACCGGTGGGAAGAAACTCCGAATCAGCAGTGGCAGCATCTCACCCTTTGGCACGGTCAACGAGTCAGGCGGCAAAGGCGGCGCGATAGACGGTTTCAATGCCGATATCGTGGCAACAAAGATCAAGTACAGCAAAGCCAGACCAAGGCCTGGCATTACGGCTGCCATGAACACATCGCCAACAGAGATCGAGAGCAGATCTGCCATAATGATGAGCATGATGCTCGGAGGAATAAGAATACCGAGCGTGCCGGAAGCTGCAATCGTCCCGCAAGCCAGTGCATGACTATACCCCTGGCGCATCATGGTAGGCAGCGCGAGCGCGGTCATCATCGTCACCGAGGCGCCGATAATTCCGGTCATAGCAGCCAGGATGGTGCCCATGATAGTCACGGCTAACGCCAAGGCGCCGGGAACTTTCTTGAGCAGAACCTGGACGCAGTACAACAGATCGTTGGCGATGCCTGAGCGCTCCATCATGACGCCCATGAAGACGAAGGCAGGAACGGCAACGAGCACCAAGTTCTCAGCAGCACCACCCCAAATTCGCGGCAGGAAGTTAAAGAATTCGACAAGCTTAAATACTTCGAGGAAATACCCGATCAGTCCAAACGCGAGCGCTAGACCACCAAGGATGAACGCAACGGGAAATCCGGTGAACAGCAGGCACGCCAGCGACACAAACATGACGATCGGAACGTATTCCTGCACCTTGTAATAAAGTTCTTCGCGCATCTCAGGTGCCAGCGAAGAGACGTAAAGGACGATCGCAGCGATCAGCCCCAGAACCACGAGCGACACAATCATGCCACTCCACCCCCGGCTCTCGGTCCTATCGGGTGTTCCCTGCAAGTCTGCCATTTCTAAAACCTTTTGTGGCTCAGATCGCGCTTAATTCGGACCGCCGCCATCTTGCACCACTTTCGTGTGTCGCAAGGACCGATCATCACGCGCATCTATACGAGGTCATCGAAAGTTATGCGGCGTACCGCGCCGACCGAAGTGGTCAAATCGCGAATACGCCGCACAATATTGCAACTTACTTCAGGTAAGTGCTCTTCAGACGCTGGGCATCGCCCCACTTCCGATATGTCTTGCGGAATTCAAGATAGTCATCCGCAACCTTCTTGAACAGCGGATCTTTCGCTGCTTCTTCTTTCAAGACATCCAACCAGCCTTGCTCGAGCTTGGCCAAGTCAGCATCACCCCAACGACGTGTCTGAACACCGTATTTGGAGCCCATTTCGAGCATGGCAGCCGGGTTCTTGGCTTCCGTTTCCGCATACGTGTGAGCAACGCTCTCACCTGCAGCGATTTCCACCATTTTCTGGTAGTTCTTCGGCAGTGCTTCAAAACCCTTCTTATTCATCAGGATTTCAGAGCACGACACCTGCTGGTGCCAGCCTGGGAAATAGTTGTTCTTGGCGATCTGGTAGAAACCAAGTTTGATGTCGATTGTCGGCATCGAGAACTCGGTTGCATCGATCACGCCTTTTTCCAGAGCTGGGTAAATGTCAGCACCAGCAAGAAGTTGTGTCGAAACGCCCATTTTCTGCATGACTTTAGCGCCAAGGCCAAAGAAGCGCATCTTGATGCCCTTGAGGGACTCGATACCGCCCTTGATTTCGGACTTGAACCAGCCAGAAGTTTCTGGGCCGATGCAGAAGCTGTCGAAAGCTACCAGGCCGTTCTTGGCATAGAGCTCATCGCGAATTTTGTTGCCGTTGCCGAACCACTTCCACGCCAGGTACTCACCGAAGCCCGGACCAAAAGGCACGGCGGTGAAGAACGAAGCTGCAGGGAACTTGCCAGCATGATAGCCCGGTGTCGTCCAGCATGCGTCGACAGAGCCCTTGGAAGCCGCATCGAAACATTCAAGCGCCGGGACAAGCGCGCCTGGCTCATGAAATTTAATCTTGAATTTGCCGTCAGACATGACGTCAACGTTCTTGCTGAAGCGCGTCGCTGACGTGCCAAGGTGCGGCAGACTGGAACCGAATGCCGACTGCATTTTCCACTTCACGCGCTTTTGCGCAAAGCTAGCTGTTGCGGGAATCGCAACAATAGAGGCGCACGTAAGTGCGACGAGTGCCTTGAGGCGCATATAACCCTCCGATCAGTTTCCTCCACTCTCTTTCGCATTTCTCGCGACGATCGGCGCCTTGTTGCGCTCTATGATCACGTAGATGCCGCACGCATTGACGGTGTGTTTGTCGGCGACAGGCTCATGACATGCGAAAAAGACCCTGCCCACACAAGGGGCTTGGGAAGCGTACGGTTACATGGAGAGCGCATATTGTCAAAGGGATTGACCATCAAAAACGCCTCACGGCCAATTTTTGCCATGATTGTTCAAACAAGCCTTAACAATGATATCCATCATTCCGCCATTCACCACGGCTGCGACGGAATGCTTCCACAATTCGAACGCCTTAGGCAGTCTTGTTAAAGATCTCACGGCCGATCAACATGCGTCGAATTTCGCTGGTCCCAGCGCCGATTTCGTAGAGTTTTGCATCACGCAGCAGACGTCCCGTCGCACTGTCATTGATGTAACCATTGCCGCCCAACAGCTGAATCGCATCAAGTGCGATTTGCGTTGCCTTTTCGGCAGCAATTAGGATCGCTCCAGCCGCATCTTCGCGCGTCGTCTCGCCACGGTCACACGCCTTGTTGACCGCATAGACGTAGGCACGACACGAGTTCATCGTGACGTACATATCCGCAATCTTGCCCTGCACCAGCTGAAACTCGCCGATTGACTGACCGAACTGCTTGCGGTCGTGAATGTAGGGCAACACGATATCCATGCATGCCTGCATAATGCCAAGCGGCCCGGCAGAGAGCACGGCGCGCTCATAGTCGAGACCGCTCATCAAAACGTTGACGCCACGCCCGACGCCGCCAATCACGTTTTCTTCCGGAACCTCGCAATCCTCGAACACCAACTCGCCCGTATTGGAGCCACGCATGCCAAGCTTGTCGAGCTTTTGTGCGACCGAGAAGCCTTTGAAGTCCGTCTCAACGATGAAAGTCGATATCCCGCGCGCGCCGGCATCCGGATCCGTCTTGGCATAAACCACCACGATATCGCCGCCGGGCCCATTCGTGATCCAGAACTTGGTGCCGTTAAGGATGTACCGATCGCCCTTCTTCTCGGCGCGCAGCTTCATTGAGACCACGTCTGATCCTGCGCCCGGCTCCGACATCGCAAGTGCGCCGACGTGCTCACCGGATATCAGTTTTGGCAGATAGCGACGCTTTTGCTCATCGGAGCCGTTACGCCGGATCTGGTTAATACACAGGTTCGAATGCGCACCGTACGACAGGCCGACGGATGCCGATCCGCGCGAAACTTCCTCAAGTGCGATGCAATGCTCAAGATACCCGAGCCCCGATCCACCGAACTCCTCCTCAACCGTGATGCCGTGCAAACCAAGTTCGCCCATCTTGGTCCAGAGATGGCGCGGAAACTCGTCCGTTCGATCGATCTCGGCCGCAATCGGTGCGATTTCATCCGCGGTGAATGAACTGACTGTATCTCGGATCTGGTCTGCGACCTCACCCAAATCAAAATTAAACACAGGGTTGCGGTTCGGTATCATGTCGTCATCCTTGCCAGTCTATTCCTTCAACGAACATTATCGTAACGAGGCCGGTCAGCACATGGACGTCGCTGTCGGACCGGGTCTCGGTAACGTCTGCCTGCACGATATTGAGCGTGCGCCCTGGTTTGATCACGCGTGCTGCGGCCCGAAGCACACCTTGTCCCGCCGGGCGTAGAAAATTGACCTTCAGTTCCGTCGTCAATACGCCGACGCCGGGTGACGCCAACGTCATGGCCGCATAACCGGCCGCCGTATCGGCAATCGACGTTAGTGCGCCGCCATGGACATGGCCATGTTGCTGAACCAATGCGGGTTTGAACGGGAGCGCAATATCGACCGCACCGGGCTCTACCCGGCACAATTCAGCCCCCATCAAGCCGAGAAACGACTGCTTGGCAAAACTGCGCTCAGTGCGCGCCCGATAATCTCTGTCGCGCGGTTCAAACCCGGCCATCAAACGCAATCCATGATTTCATCCTGCGCCCTGGGATGGCATCGCAGATCGCTCCTGTCTATATGGAGAGACGTTGCACCGCCCATCTCGGCGCCGAAATTGACCAGGAAAACCCGTGACCGAACGAGAAACAAGCGCAGCTCCGATGCCTGCAGCGCCGCCGTCCCGCGTGCCTTGGCCACCGATCATCCTCGTCGCGGTCATCGCCGCCGCCATCGCACTCGCGCGGCTCTATCCGCTGGCGTGGCCTGGGATGGACGATCTCGGCGCCCGTGCCGTTGGCCTTGCAATCGGCGCCGGCGGCGTTGTCCTCGCATGTTGGGCCGTCTGGACCATGCATCGCGCCGGCACCAACATCCGGCCGCACCGAAGCGCTGACGTTCTCGTCACCACCGGTCCTTTTGCCCGCTTGCGCAACCCGATTTATCTGGCCGATGTCATGCTGCTGCTGGGTGCTGCCGAACTTACTAAAAACGTTTGGTTTGTCGTCGGCGCCGCACTGTTTGGTATTCTGGTCACTTATTTGGCAATCCTGCCCGAAGAACGACACCTCGAAGCCCGCTTTGGCGATACCTATCGGGATTATAAATCGCGTTCGCGCCGTTGGCTGTAAGCCTCCTTGTCGGCCTCTATTTTGCGTTCCGTTTTTCCCCGGCTTTCGAGCCGTCCAGGGTGCGACAACCATTGAAATGCCCCAATTAATCCCGATCTATCGGGTTATGGAGGAGCGGTTAATGAATACGAACAGGAGAATACGGAACAATCGGACACCCCGCGGCGCATTTGCTCTTGCGTTGACAGTTCCGTTGGCCTTGATGCTGACCAGCGCTGGCGCCTCCGCGCAAACGAGCGTCCGCGACCGCATTGCCGATCTCATTACCGGCTCGACGACCCAATCACCTCAAAAACTGGCCCAATCCGGAGCATCATCTGCATCGGCAGGGAAAACGGATACTTCAGGCGCAAAAGATCCGCGCGCTGGAGACAAGGACTACGAACAAGCGCGCCGCTTGATGCGCGCGATAGACGATATCCTTTCTGATACGGCCGAAAACCGGACCAAAGCCAATAAGCTGCCGTCCAAGGATGACTTCATCCTGACACCACTTTGGACCGAAACCCGCGAGGATCGTCAGGATCGCATTCGAGCACTGATGGACTCCGCTCTCGGCATCGTCACCGATGTGCCGATCGTCGACATTCAAAAGCGCATCGAAAAGCTGCGCAAAAACATTACCGAGATCGAAAACAATATCGTCCTAATGCGTGAGAAGCAGCTGACGGCGCCCAAGGATTCGTTGATGCCCGGCGTGATCTCGGACACCGTTTCCAGTCTCGGCCAAGAGATTGTCGATTCCGAAAAGCGCATCGCACTCAATCGCGAACAGATCGAAACCGCCAAGGACGAAGTTCATAGGGGTCTCCAGAAATCTGGCATCAAACTGACGAAAGAGCAGGTCGACTTGCTCATTGGCAGCGTCCTATCTGGCGATGTCGTCCGCCTCGTCGCTGTGTTCAATTCGGCCAAATTGATCGACCAGCAGCTGTCCAAATTGATGGCCGCAAGCGGCGACAACATGGGCGCCGCCCGCAAGTACTTCGCCATGCACGCCGCTCTGTTTGCAATTCTAGTGCATGCGCAGGAAACGGTAATCGACAAGATCGATCTCAAGTACCTCCCGAAACTGGGAGCGATTCGCCGCGATCTTAAGGCAGCACAAGCCCGCACCCGCAAACTACTCCGCGGAAAGAACCGTGCCGATCAGCGCCGTGTCCTGGAATCGAACCTGAAGAGCCAAAAGCTCGCCGCCGATGCCGCCCGTGGCTATAACAAGTACCTGCTGCAGCAGCGTGAGCAGGTCGCGAGTGCGCGTCGCCGCGCTGCACATGACCTTTCCATTGCCGACAATACCTACGAGACCGTGGAAGCGAGCTACCAGCTCCGCAACCTAATGCAGAACACCCGCTCGACGTTCGAGGCCTTGCAGAAACTGGAAGCACCGACGTTCGAGCAGATCTTCAAGAACGAGGAGTTGCGCCGGGAGTTTGAAAACCTCACACGCAAACTTGAGGTGCCGACCGGTTAATCCGCGCACCCCTCAAGTGTTGCACGCACTTCGTGTCATAAAAACTTAATGCGTGCCGCAACCCATTGGGCTTTATGCACCGTCACTACCCTTGCAACCAGTTTTAAAACTGTTCTCGGGGAAGACGAATGCGCCGCTTACCAATCATCTTTTGCGGACTATTTGCGGTCGGCACACTTCTCGCAGGGTGCGCAACCACACCACAAGACATTGCCTATAAGAAGCTCGGTGCGTCGACCAAACGGCAGCATTCTGATTCCCAGGCATGCTGGGCCAAGGCCCAATCCGCCCGCGCGCCTGAGGGAGTGGAAGCAGCGCAAGCCATAGGCACGATCATTGGCGCGGGCCTGGTCGGCGTCGCCGTCCTGATGGCATCGAAGGCTGCCGAGAATGCCGATCCAAAAAATGTCTTTCGTCGAGATGCACACAGCAAATGCATGACGAAACTCGGCTACAAGGCGACCGGATTGGTCCCTCCTTCACCACCTGGTCAATCCACACCCAACAAAACGTCGCCGCGCAAATCAAAGGTCGCTGGAAGTCGAAAGCGGGCGCCACGGATCAAACGCCCTCAGTGCTATACTTTCCGGCAATGCATGAATCTATGTCGTGACGACAATTTACCCGGTATTACGACCTCGAACGCTTACTGCAGTTCGACCTGCACGAATACCGTGCCAATCTGTTGACACGCGCATTGCCCACCGGGACCACATCGTATCCGCCGTCGCTTCAATCGCGGCCCGTTTCGTGAATATGCATCCAGATCAGCGTCCCGCCGGCATTCAAGCCGCGAAACAAGACGGATGACACGCGTCGATTGTCGGCTGGATCGGTATTCCTTGCACCACGTTGGAACTCGACGTACGTCACAAGCGCCAGGTCATGCCCGGCGCACCGCAGCGCAACGTCTTCGATTTCAATCTGAAAGGCCGGATTGCTCCCGTATCCGGCGCGAATACCAGTCAGCAAATCATCCCGCGTCAAGACCTGCCCGGACGGCTGGATATTGACAAGCGCCGTATCCAGCCGCGCGGCGAACTGCTTTTCAAAAAGCGCATCGTCTTGCGCAACATCGCCACGAAACCAGGCCGCGATGAACGCATGCACTTCTTCGATCTCATCTCGAAAGCGATCAACCATTCCGTTCTCTCCCAAATGGGCAAAATATTGCTGCGCTGGCCGACAAACTGATCAGCCCGTTGTCTGGCCGCTTCCCAAGACACACGTTATCATTTTCATCAAACAACTCCACGACGAAGGATCGCGTTACCCATGACCCACATCCGCGAAACTTATGACCGTGATGGCTTCGTTTGCCCGATCACCGTCATGAGCGAGGGCGCAGCCGCCCAATACCGTGCGCAACTGGAAGACTTTGAGCAAACCTTCGGTCAGGAACAGCAGTACCGCCGCTGCATCAAACGCTACCCGAACCTCGTCATGCCGTTTATCGACGAGATCTCACGTCTGCCCGCCGTCACCGACGCGGTCGCCGAAATCCTCGGGCCCGACCTGCTTGCTCTCGACACACCGTTTTTCATCAAGGAACCACACTCCGAAGCCTACGTCTCCTGGCACCAGGACCTGCACTATTGGGGCCTCGAAGGCGAAGACGAGGTCACCGCCTGGATCGCGCTGTCGCCTGCGAGCTCCGCCAGTGGCTGCATGCGCTTCGTTCCGGGCAGTCACACGCAGATCGTTGAACACACCAATACGCACCAGGACGACAACATGTTGAGCCTTGGCCAGGAAGTGGCCGTTGAAGTCAAGGACTCCGACGCTGTCGACGCTGAACTCAAGCCGGGGCAGATGTCGATCCATCATGGCCGCGTCTTCCATGCCTCTAATCCAAACACCACCGACGACCGGCGCATCGGTCTCGCAATCCGCTATCTGCCCACATCCATGAAGCAGCGCCCTGGCGGCAACATGGCCGCCATGCTCGTCCGCGGCGAGGACAAGTTCGGCCATTTCCAACCTTGCCGGCGTCCGTCTGGATTGATGCAGGAAGCAGACTACAAACACTGGTTGGAAGTTTCCGGCGCCCGCGTCAACGTGCTCATGAGCGGCGATGCCAAACCAACGGAGACCGCGTCATGAATTCCCGTTTATGCAAACGCTTTGGGATCGACTTTCCGCTCTTCGCATTCAGCCACTGTCGCGATGTTGTTGCCGAAGTTTCGAAAGCCGGCGGCTTCGGCGTCCTGGGCGCTGTCGGCCACACCGCCGAAAGCCTCGAGATCGAACTCAAGTGGATAGACGAACATATCGACGGCAAGCCATACGGCATCGATCTGTTGATCCCCAACAAGATGGCGCACAAGGGCGAGACGGAAATGACGACCGCCGATCTCGAAGCGCAAATCCCACCCGAACACCGCGCCTACATCAATGAGCTGCTTGAAAACCACGACATCGACACAGCCGATTTGTGGTCCGGAAAATATGGCCACGACTACTCCCACAACATGCGTGAAGCCGGCGCCGCCGAATTGCTCGACATCGCTTTCAATCACCCGATCAAACTGTTCGTCAATGCGCTCGGCGTCCCGCCCGCGGCCATCATCGAGCGCTGCCGTACCAAGAATATCGCCGTCGGCGCCCTGACCGGTGCCCGTGAACACGCCATCAAACACGCCGAAGCCGGTGTCGACATCCTTGTCGTCTCAGGCACCGAAGCCGGCGGCCACTGCGGCGAAGTCTCGACCATGGTCGTTGTCCCCGACGTGATCGACGCGATCAAGGATTACCCGCACATGGACGTGCTCGCCGCCGGAGGCATCGCGACCGGCCGTCAGATGGCCGCGTGCATGGCCATGGGCGCCGCCGGTGCGTGGTGTGGTTCGGTATGGCTGACGACCAGCGAGGCCGAAACGACGCCGACCGTGAAGGAAAAAATGCTTCTGGCCGGCGCCCGCAACACCGTGCGCTCACGCAGCCGCACCGGCAAACCAACACGGCAACTGCAGTCCGCCTGGACGGATGCCTGGTATGCCGACGGCGCTCCCGATCCGCTGCCGATGCCGCTACAGGGCATCATCTCACGCCCGCCGATGGACAAGATCGACCGCCTCGCCGCCTCAGGCCACGATGGCGCCAAGCAGCTTTCGACCTACTATGTCGGCCAGGCCGTCGGCCTCATGCGCCAAGAGCAATCGGCCCGCTCCGTGGTCTACGAGTTCATGGAGGACTATGCGGAAGCGGTCGCCCGACTTTCTGGCACGCTGGAGGAATAACCCGCGCGCGCCGAAGACATGCAACTAGCCCTCCGTTGCTGGTGCCTTAACGGAAGCCTGCTTGCGGCGCCGTTCATCACCCAGTGCCGCCAGTTGCGCCCGGTTTTCCGGCGTCACGAGATTATAGCGCGCACGCCACCCCGGATCATCCTTCCAGCCAAACGGTGCCGTCACCGTCGTCCGCGGCGCCTCGGCGCTTACCAGCAATTCAATCGCCTGGCGCACGATCGCCCGCTGCATGTCCCGGTCCCACGGGTGACCGCAGGGATTACCGAGCGGAAAGTCGGTGAAAAGAAAACGCGGCACACCGCAGTGCTCGACAATGTCACGCCCCGACCCGATGATCACCGTTGGGATGCCGTTGTCCTCGAGATGCCTTGCGATCAAACTCACGGTTTGATGACAGACCGGTCAAAGGGCGGCCAGAACGGCGGCTTGGGCGCCATCCGCCCGCAACCGTTCAAGGATGTCCGGCGCGTCAATCGTGATCGTTTGCGACTGGCTATACTTTGTCGGCACGCCGATGAAATGCTCCGTCAGGCCGGCAAACAAGCCGTCCTTTGCCAACGCTGACGCCGCTTTGAGGGGCAGGAAGGTTTCAGGGTCATCGGTATGCGTTGAATCACGATCCCAGGCCATCTCCGTCCCGAAAGTCTCAGGTGGCGATGTCACTGAACCAACCCAGACATGCTTGCGACCTTGCGCATCACGGTTCGTGAAGCCAGGCGGACTGGCGGTTGTGAGCAGCGCCAACTTCACATCCGACATTGGCGCACCGAGGCGAACAAACGGCACCTCGTCATAGGTTGACCAGACATAGTCCGACTTGTACCCGAGCGCGCGATAGTATTGCCGCGTTCGCTCCATATATCCGGTCGGTTGTTCCGAGGTCTGCTGCTCATCCATTCTTGGTAGCTCCGTCTCATAGTCTATCACCGTGAACACGGCACGAGATTCTCGTCGAACGTAACGCCAGTCGGCCGACCTGTCATCACCTGCAATCCGTCCTCTTCACCCACCTGATAACCCTTGGCCCGTCGGCCCAGCCACTTCCCGCAGCACGCGCGCTGTGCCACGTTGCCCGCCAATCACGCCTCAAACACAGGACACCTCCCCATGAACGGTGCCGAAAGCCTTGTACGGACACTACTTGCCGGCGGAATTGACGTTTGTTTCACCAACCCCGGCACGTCCGAGATGCACTTTGTAGCAGCTCTCGATTCGGTTCCCGGTATGCATTGCGTCCTATGTCTGTTCGAGGGTGGCGTCACCGGCGCTGCCGACGGGTACTACCGCATGGCCGGCAAACCGGCATCAACTCTGTTGCATTTGGGGCCGGGCCTCGCGAACGGCGTCTCGAACTTGCATAACGCCAAGAAAGCCGGCTCCGGCATCGTCAACATTGTCGGCGAGCATGCGACCTATCACATCGAGCTCGACGCCCCCCTCACCGCCGACATTGAAGGCATCGCACGGCCTGTATCGCACTGGATCAAGACCTCGAACTTGTCCGTGGAAATCGCCGGTCACGGCGCCGAAGCAATCGCGGCCGCCATGGTACCACCGGGTCAGATCGCAACCCTGATCCTGCCCGGCGACACAGCTTGGAATGAAGCCACCGGCCCGGCCGAGACACCCGCGTTCGCCACCCGCCCCAAAGTCGATCAAGCGCGCGTCGAAGCCGCAGCAAGAACTTTGCAGGGTGGCGAAAATACGCTCATTCTCCTCGGTGGTGCAGCACTGCAGGAAGCCAATCTGCATCTCGCCGGGCAGGTCGCTGCAAAAACCGGCTGCGCGTTGTTGACCGAATGGTCCAATGCCCGGCTCGATCGCGGTGCCGGGCGCATCGAGGTCAACCGTATACCGTACGTCGTCGAACGCGCCACCGATGTTCTAAAGCCGTATGATAAGATCGTCCTCGTCGGGGCAAGAGAACCGGTTGCGTTCTTTGCCTATCCCGACAAACCAAGCGTGCTAACCGGCGATCATGTCGAATTTGTCGAGCTGGCCAACGATGCCGAAGACATCGCCGGCGCGTTAGCGGACCTCGTCGAAGCCACGGGTGCTGCCAAGGCGGAGCCTGCCGGCATTTCCGCACCACGGCGGCCCGATCTGCCCAAGGGTGCTCTTGATCCATCCGGCATCGCCGCGATCCTTGGCAACCTGCTGCCTGAGAACGCCGTCGTCGTCGACGAAAGTGTCACGACCGGACGGGAGTTCTTTCCGCTCACGGCCGGCGCCCCACCGCACGCCTGGCTCAACAACCGCGGCGGCTCGATCGGCTATGGCCTACCTGTTGCGACCGGAGCGGCGATTGCCTGTCCGGGCCAGAAAGTCATCGCGTTGGAGGGTGACGGCAGTGCCATGTACACTGTTCAATCACTCTGGACGATGGCGCGCGAGAACCTTGACGTCACGATCCTCGTATTTTCAAACCGATCATACAAAATCCTGCGCGGTGAATTGACCAACGTTGGCGTCCAAAATCCCGGTCCCCGTGCCATCGACATGCTCTCGCTCAATCGCCCGGATCTCGATTGGGTGGCAATGGCCAAAGGCATGGGTGTCGACGGCATTAAGGTCGACGATTGCGAAGGCCTCGCGAAAGCATTCGAGCGAGGGCTCGATATCGAAGGCCCATACCTGATCGAAATCGAACTCTGATTGCAACGCCGCCCGAAGGACAAACTGTCATGCCGCAAGATCAAGCCACCGCCGCCCAATCACAGGACTTACTGGTCGACCTCGACGACGGTGTCCTTACCCTCACTTTCAACCGTCCGAGCGCACGCAATGCCTTGACGCCAGACATGTTGAGCGGCATCGCCGACGAACTGCGCAAAGCCGAACTCAACCCTGAAGTCGGCTGCGTCGTGCTAACTGGCAGCGGCTCTGCCTTCTGCGCTGGCGGCGATGTCAAAGCGATGGCTGCAGGCCATGCCTCAGGCAAACCGGTTGATCCGATCGTGCGCATGGAGACGCAAAAAATATCGCACCGAAATACGTCACTGCGCCTCTATGAAATGTCGATCCCAACCATTGCATCAATCCCTGGTGCCGCGGCAGGTGCCGGTTTTTCGATGGCGCTTGCCTGCGACATGCGCATCGCTGCAGATACCGCCATCATGACATCTGCATTCTCGAAGATTGGCCTTTCCGGCGACTACGGCGGAACCTACCTCCTCACCCAACTCGTCGGCACGGCCAAAGCGCGCGAGTTGTACTACCTTGCCGATCGCATCGATATGGGCGAAGCCCACCGTCTCGGCATCGTAAACTGGGTTGTTCCGGCTGCAGAGTTGGAGGCCGAAACCAAGAAGCTCGCCAAACGCATTGCTGCAGGCCCACGCCTCGCCCATCGTATGATCAAGGACAACATGAACAAGGCCCTCAACGCCACGTTTGCGCAATGCCTCGACAACGAAAGCGCTAATCTAGCGCAACTCCGTGATAGTGAAGACCACAAGGAAGCGGCGGCGGCCTTTGCTGAGAAGCGCGTGCCCGTCTTCAAGGGACGCTAATGGATATCGCATCCAATGATGCTTCGCTATCAAGGCCGCGACAGTGGTCCGGCCCCGCGGGCGAAGCACGCAGTCGCGTGCATGGCGCCGCATTCGCGAAAGCCCCGAGCGTAGCAAGGGAATAGCCGTGAGCTACAGGGAGCTAAAGCGGGAAGCATTTTATGCGACCCGCTCAAGGGAGCTCAGCCGCCATGCACGATGATCGCCCGCTGACCCAGCGCCACCCGATTTACTTGGACGAATACGATGCTCTGCGCCACAAGTTGGTCGATATGTCGATTTCGATCCAGGCGATGGAGACGATGCTCGACACCGCCATCTGGAAAGTGCTCAACGGCAACCCAGCAATAGCCGATATCAGCCGCATCAAGGCCTTTTTCGCAAGAGAGCATGAACGCTGTGCGGCCGATGCCGTGCAACTGCATGGAGGCGCCGGCATGATCCGCGGCATCAAGGCCGAGCGCATATTCCGCGAGAGCAAAATTCTCTCGATCGGCGGCGGCAGCACTGAGGTGATGAAGGATCTGGTCGCGCGCCAAGAGGGTATTTAATCAACGGCAATATCGGACGGCACGGAGACAAAGGTTTGCCAACGTTCATGAAGCTCGCGCGCGCCGCACGGCAAACGAGATGCCGGCCAGGATCATTCCGAACATAAGCGAAACGGCAAACACGCCGGACATAGCGCCGAAACCGCGCACTGTCACGAGACCGACGGCCGTCGCCAGCCACAAGGCAATACTGCCAGCAAACGCCGCTGCGAACCCTGCAACGAGAATCTTCTGCCATTGATCGGCTTGCCAGCCGAGCCAAAGGGCGGCAACAATCACGACCGGATTGAGCACGGCCGCCAGCACCACGCCTGCCGGATCGAACGGCTGTAACATTGCGACAATCATTCCAGAGTTCCGTTCGCAGGGCGAGCAGCCAACATCAACTGACGCCACCCAATGGCAAAGTCGAGCGAACCGCTCACTTGTCTTTCAACTGTTCTTCCTCGTACTGGATGAACCAGCCGATCATCTGACGCCACAAAGCCTCGCACAAATCAGGCGGCACGCCTTCAGCCTCGGCCTTGGCCCGAACCCGATCTATGACCTGTTGAATACGCCATGGCACCGTTGCCTCTTCGGGATTGTTCTTGAGTTGCCAGGCGCGATCGACGTACGTAAAGCGCTCGCCAAGCAGCGTCACAAGCGCGGTATCGAGCCGATCAATTTCAGCGCGCACCTGATCCATGTTTTCGCAGTCTTGTGCCTTGATCGGCGCCATCGCGCGCTCTCCCTATAACTATGTTAGCTCATCCACCATCGCCTGGCCGGTGTGAACCGGCCCGCAGCGTTTTCGATAATCTCGCCGCCACGCAATAATGTCTCTTCATCAAACGGTTTGGCGATCAGCTGCAATCCCAGTGGCGTGCCCTGTGCTGACAATCCGCCAGGCACCGAAATCGCCGGCAAGCCCGCCATATTGACCGTGACCGTAAAGATGTCTTCGAGATACATCGCAATTGGGTCACCTGCTTTTTCACCTTGGCCGAAGGCCGGCGCCGGGGTCGTTGGCGTCAGCACAAGATCGACCGTGTCCCAGGCTTGATCAAAATCCTGTTTGATGAGGGTCCGCACTTTTTGCGCTTTGGTGTAGTAGGCGTCATAGAAGCCGGCGGACAGCACAAATGTACCGACCAAAACCCGCTTCTTCACCTCACGACCGAACCCGGCGGCCCGCGACTTCTCGTACATGTCGATCAGATCATCGCCCGGCACACGCAGGCCATATCGCACGCCATCATAGCGCGCAAGATTGGATGACGCTTCCGCGGGCGCGACGATGTAATAGGCCGGCAATGCATACTTTGTATGCGGCAGCGAAATATCGTGAATTGTCGCGCCCGCGTCTTTCAACCAAGCGATGCCCTGCTGCCAGAGTGCTTCGGTCTCATCCGCCATCCCGTCGATGCGGTATTCCTTTGGCACGCCAATACGCAGACCTTTCACACCCTGCCCCAACGCCTTCGTATAGTCCGGCACCGACATGTCGACGCTGGTTGAATCCTTCGGGTCGTGGCTCGCCATCTGGCCGAGCATCAGCGCGGCGTCCTCTACCGTCTTTGTAATCGGACCAGCTTGATCGAGAGAGGAGGCAAACGCCACCATGCCATACCGCGAGCAACGGCCATAGGTCGGTTTCAGTCCAATCGTTCCAGTCAGCGCTGCTGGCTGACGGATCGAACCACCGGTGTCACTTGCTGTCGCCGCCAGGCAAAGATCCGCCGCCACTGAAGCCGAAGATCCCCCAGACGATCCACCCGGCACCAGCTTGTCGTTGCTCAGTTCACCATTGGCGGCTGTGCGCTGCCACGGATTCACGACTGGCCCGTAGTAGCTCGTCTCATTCGACGAACCCATCGCAAACTCAT
>JAGDYV010000039.1:0-23589 GCA_049116495.1 Hyphomicrobiaceae bacterium
TCCGGCGGCCAACGTCAACGCATTTCGATTGCGCGCGCGTTTTTGAAAGATGCACCGATTGTTCTGCTCGATGAGCCGACTTCAGCCCTCGACAGCGAGAGCGAGCAACTGATCCAAGCGGCGCTCGACACGCTGACCAGTGGCCGAACGACGCTTGTCATTGCCCACAGACTTTCGACAATTCTGCACGCAGATGTCATTCACGTCATCGAAGGTGGTCGCGTTGTCGAATCCGGAACGCATGGGCAGTTGCTCAAGAATCAGGGCCTCTACAATCGCCTCTTCGAAATACAATTTGGCGATAAGAACGGCGACGAATAGTTGGGTGGTTTCTGTCCTTTCGAACAACTCGTTGAAGTTCACTTGAGTTACAATCTGAAGCCGGGCTCTGTGGCGGGTTTTGCCGATAGAGACGTGTGCAGCATATCTCCTGACCGATGGCAAAACCCCACCAGCCGCAATATGATCGAATGACTCGTCAGGTCGTCTCACCGTTCACGAGGTAGTCCAATGTCAAGCGATGCCGATACGAGCGGCCGGACGATATATCTGGAGGCGACCTCGACGGTAAGCAGCGAACTCAATACGGGTATCCAGCGGGTCGTCAGGAACCTTGCCAAGAATTCCGAAAGGATCGCAAGCAGCCGCGGCATTGATGTCGGGCTCGTCGTGTTTGATTCGATATCCCTTGGTCGCGCCGACATGGCGAAATTGATCGAGCCGGCCGGCCTCAGTGAAACCCGCGGACACGATTTCAGAACGCTGCCGCTGGCGGCCTATCGAAAACTGCTCTGGTTCATGAGTGTGTTGACCCCGTCAAAACGGGGGAGGCACTTCATCAGGGCGCCTTCCAGCCGCGTCGGGCTTTCCTGGCTGATGCTGTATCCATTTCGCAAACTCCGACAGTTGTTCCATCAACTGCCTGCCGAGGGCGCGACACTGGTTCTGGTCGATGCGTCCTGGGAGCACCCGGCAATCTGGCGGCAAGTGAAGGATTTCAAAAGCCGCGGTGGCCACGTTGTCGGTATCGTCTACGATGTTATCCCGATGACTCATCCGGACTTGTGTGCGGACAAGTTGACGGCTGCCTTTAAGGACTGGCTGTTTGCCCTGCTTGATGCAGCCGACGGCATTGTCTGTATTTCTGCGTTCTCGGCGCGCTGCCTGCAGGACATCATCGATGAGCGCGTGCAGGCCGGGACGCTCAGCACGCCTCCAGCCGTCACGCACTTCTATCTCGGTGCAGAACTCGATTTGCTGGACGCAGAAGAAACCGCAACGCCCGCCGTTCAGGAAATATTTCAGCAGGAACGGCATGTGTTCCTGGTGGTTGGCTCGATCGACCCGCGGAAAAATCACACGTTCATTCTCGATGCTTTCGAGCGCTTCTGGGGCAACGGCGGCCAGGCTACGCTGCTCATGATAGGGGCGCACGGTTGGAAGAATGAAGCGTTCCTCGAACGCGTCAAACGGCATCCCAAGAACGGTACGGAGCTTTTCCTGCTGCGCTCGGCCAATGATGCCGACCTCAACTATGCGTACGATAATGCGTCAGCGCTGGTCTTCGCCTCAGCGATTGAGGGGTTTGGGTTGCCGATCGTGGAAGCGTTTCTCTATGGCCTGCCTGTGATCTGCAGTGACATTCCCGTGTTCCGCGAGATCGCTGAGGGAAAGGCAACATTTTTTGACCTATCCGATCCGGCCCACCTGGAAAGCGCGATCGTCGAACACTGCCGCACACACCACGTCACCGGTCGCGACAATCGGGTGCCACAGCCCTACCTGTCATGGGAAGACAGCACGCGACAGTTCTATGACGAGATTGCAAAACTGAACGCGCCGAGCTAACGCCTCAAAACTCTCGCGTAGAATGAAATCGCTTCCTCCGTAGTGGCGGCGCGCCGGTCGCCGCTTCAAGCCGCGTCCCGGACATATGCAAGCCCCTTTTGCGTGACGGAAACGATGTCGCCCACGCCTGGCTCGAACGTCCGCGTTACCAGGCCGAACTCTACGGCATCTTCCCAGATCGTCAGGCGCGGGCAGTGTGTACGCCATGCGTCCATGACATCGCTATAGGGACGCGGGCCGCGACTGACCCATTGCACGAGATCGCGCAGCAGCGGATCTGACTTCAGTGTTGTTTCCGACATGATCTTGCTCCTCCTCGAAAATCTAAACCACACCAACCCAAAGATAGCTGCCATAGGCAACATAGTAGACGGATATCCCAGTGATCAACGATCGCGCCCACAATCGAAATTGCACCTCGGACATGGCCTCGAGAAACCGCTTGGCAATCGTGGTTCCAATCATTGTCGAGAGCAGTGCCATGGCCACCAGCATTGGATCCATCGCGCCGAGATCGCCCGCGATCCCGCCGAAGTATACGAACTTCAGTCCGTGCCCGAAAATCTGACACACGCCTTTGGTGGCGATGATCGTGCGCCGCTCCATTTTGCCGCCAAGGAAGTATGAATCGAGTAACGGACCGGCAACGCCTGTGAGCAGCATCAAGGACATGCACACGAAGCCGTAAACGATGCCCTGCGGTGTGCTCTCTGTATTGGGTGCAAACCGGCTTGGAACCAACTGCACAAGAAATGGCGTAAGACCAAGGCATAGCAAGGCAATGGATTTACTCGGCACGAAACTGACCACCGACCAGATCGCCAGTGCGATCAGGCAGCCACCGGCGTAGGCAGCAGCAGTGCGCCACTGGATATGCCTGCGCCACAAAATTGCACGCCAGCCGTTCGATGCCATTTGCGTGATGGCATGCAACATCATCGCTGCCGGCAAGGGCATGATCAGAATGAGCACGCCAATCAGCACCATCCCACCGGCCATCCCAAAGAGACCAGACAAGAACGACGTAGCAACGATCGTCAGGCAAATGAATGCGATTAGGGATGTTGCCATGTCGGATCTCCTTCACCCTTACAAATGCCTCACCTGCCCCTCACAAACAAACTGAGTTATGTTATCCCTAGGCAAACAAAACCTGAGGGTAACCGATGCGCGCCTTACCATCGTTGAACGGTTTACGAGCCTTCGAGGCGGCGGCACGACTGGGGAGCTTCACGGCCGCCGGCGATGAGTTGCATGTCAGCCCCGCAGCGATCAGCCGGCTCGTGCGGTTACTCGAAGCCCGTACCGGCACGCCGTTGTTCGAACGCACCGCCAATCGCCTGCGGTTGACGCCAGCTGGCCGCCTTTATCAGTCCGGCCTGACCCCGCTGTTTGATTCGATCGAGGGGCTCACCGCGCGCGTCATTGCCAGTGCCAAGGCACCCGTTCTGACAATTGGTGTTGGCCCGACGTTCGCAGTGCGCTGGCTCATCCCGCGCCTTGCCACGTTCCAAATTGAGCACCCCGACATCGAGGTTCGGTTTGCGACAGGCGGTGCGGCTGCGGACTTCAATGACGATTGGACGTGCGGCATTAAACTCGGCGACGGACATCATCCCGACTTTTCCGTCGAGTCCTTGTTTGCCGCTGACCTTGTTCCGGTCTGCACGCAAGCGCTTGCCGCCGACATCAGCAAGGCGTCATCCCTGTCAGGCGACAACTTGCTCCGCGTCGGCCATGCGCCGGATGACTGGCAACGCTGGTTTGCAGCCAAGGGACGGGATGTCATCGAGCCGAAGGGAGCGACGTTCGAATTCTATGGCCATGCCATTCAGGCCGCCGCGGATGGCCTGGGTGTTGCGATGGGACTGCGTCCCTACATCGACGACGACATTGCCGCGGGACGGCTCGTTGCACCGTTCGGAGGGCCCGTCTCGAAAGGCATGAGTTGGTATCTCGTCTATCGACCGGATCACGCGCGCAACGCCGCGTTCAAGGCCTTCCGCGATTGGATAATGGACGAGATCGGACGCAGCGCTCCGCGCGATCAGGCATCGGCATCCGCATCGTAGATGTAACCTAGCCCGCGAACCGTCTTGATGATCGTCGGCTTGCTCGGGTTCTTTTCGATCTTGCGACGCAGACGCGAGATTCGAATGTCGATACTGCGATCGAACGGATCCCAAGAACGGTCGTGGGCCTGCTCCAGGATCTGATCACGATTGAGGACCCGGCCCTTGTTTTCGGCAAACACTTTCAGGAGATTGAATTCCATCGCCGTCAACTGCACTTCGGTCCCATTGGCATCATCCAACCGTGCCGTATCGATATGCAGTGTGAATTCGCCGAACCGCGCCGAGTTCGCGGACTTGTTATTCGTCTCAATGCTTTCCGCCCCGCCTTGTCGCCTGAGTACCGCCTTTATCCGCGCCTCGAGTTCGCGCAAATCAACGGGCTTGCCAAGATAGTCATCGGCGCCCATTTCCAGGCCGAGCACCCGGTCTATGACATCGCCGGCCGCCGTTAACATAATCACCGGCAGAGGGTTGTCGGCGCGCAGCGCGCGCAAGGCGGAGAGCCCATCCTCACCCGGCATGTTGATATCCAAAACGATCAAGTCGATTCCTCCTGATGCGAGGATCGTTCGAAGTTCCGCGGCACTTGCAGCCGTCAACACCTTGAAACCGCGCTTGGTCAGATACTCCTGAACCATTTCGCGCAATCCGACCTCGTCGTCGCAAACCAGAATGCGGCCATTTTCGTTTTCCATTAGTCGGTGCCCTCATTTTGATCCAATAGTTCCTGCACCAGCCGACGAAGTTCGGACGGCGTAACGGGCTTTTCCATAAACGGGCGTTGCGACGTCTGCAGCACGTCTTGCGACGCGGCACCCATTGTGTCACCGGTGATGAAACCGATCCGCTCGACAAGCCCGGGAAACTCATCTTCGATGGCTCGCAATAATCCAGCACCATCGAGCTCCGGCATGTTGAGGTCACTGAGCACCAGATCGTAGCGCGCACGCCTCAGCTGCCCCAGCGCGTCGTTGCCGGTATTTGCAATATCAACCGAGAAGCCATCCTTGTTTAAAATTTCGGCGATCAGTTCGGCGACATCTGCTTCATCATCGACAACGAGTACGCGTTTCGAACTCGGCTCGGCTGCAACTTCCTCTGCCTGCTCGTCCTTAGAAGACATGATGTCACCCAACGGCAAACGGATGCGAAAGCAGGCACCCGGCATATGGTCATCGTCCAACCAGATCTGCCCGCCATGGGAATGAATAATGCGATGGCACAAAGCCAACCCGATGCCGGTCCCATCGCCGACGTCCTTTGTTGTAAAGAACGGCTCGAACACCCGCGGTCGCATGGCCTTTGGAATACCCGGGCCGTTGTCCAACACCGAAATCTGAACGTAGCGACCTGCCTTCGCCAGTGAGGTCTCAACTTCAATGCGATCCCCAACACGGGCTTTGTTGATCGCATGGTCGGCATTGATGATGAGGTTGATAATCACCTGGGTAATCTGGTCGGCATCTGCGAGAATTTCGGGCAGTTCGCCGTCGAAACTTGCACTGACTGCCGTGCCTTCGCGCTGCTTGCCATATCCAGCGACATCGACAGCTGTCGAAATGACAGAGCGAATATCGGTCGGCTCCATCCGGGTCGGCTGCTGACGTGCCATGGCAAGGAACGTCTTGACGATCTTCGCGCAACGCTCGGCGGCGTTGCTGATTTTCTCAATGCGCCGGATGGTATCGGGGTCTTCTGCCTCTTCGCGCATCATCAGGGAATGGCCAACGACAATCGACAGCGGATTGTTCAGTTCGTGCGATACACCGGCCAACAGTTCACCCAGGGCCGACATCTTCTCGTTTTGGAAGAGCATCTCGCGCTGGTTTTCCAGTTCTTCCTGCAAGGCCAGTTGCTCGGTCAGATCGATTGTAGTCGTGACGGCCACCTCTTCACCCTTGTAGTCGGCGAGCCGGCCGTAGGCGACCGCGGGGAATTCTTTGCCTTGCGCGTTGATAAGTTTGAGTTTGTATTCATCCACCTGACCATCGCCGAGCAAGGTCGTGATGTAGTCGGCGCGATCGCCAGGCGTTCGGAAAAATTCCATGGCGTTCCTGACCTTGCCGAACAACTCAACAGCGGCCGGCGACCTGTAGATGATATCGCCGCTACCCACCTGCGCCATGACGACCGCAGCAGGGCTGGCCTCCAGCACACGACGCATCAGCAAGTCACCGTCGCGTTCACGCGCCTCGGCCTGCTTTCGTTTCGTCACATCGGTCCGCGTGACAACAAAACCGCCAAGCTTGGTTGGATGGATCGAGACAATATATGTGTTGCCGTTGGTGTGCGTGATCTCGTCTTCCTGGGCATACTCCATCGCGTTATCGACACGCTCGGCAACCCAGGCGTCTTCGCGACCGATCGCATCCGCATAGCCGCCCCGCCGCGCCATTTCGCGGAGCATCATCTCATAGCGAAGGCCGGGCTCCAGCAAGTCGGCAACCAAACCGTTCATTTCGCGGTATCGACTGTTAAACATAACGAGGCGGTGATCGTTGTCGTAGAGCGCAAACCCTTCGGACAGCGACTCGATTGCATCGCTGAGCAAATCGAGGGCATTGCCGGCTTCCATGTCGAGGTTCGCACCCTGGGTCATGGCTTTTTCCCTATCGCGCCCATGTTTCAATCGCCTTTCAATACCGCCGGCAATTGTTTCAATTGTTTCAGTCAGCGGTTGGATCACATCTACCGGTGAGCCTGACGATCGATCAATTCCCTTCAGGAACGCCCATAAAAACATGATCTTAGCCGGCCTGCCAACGCGCTGACCGGCCTTTCTATCACTTTACAGATTAGTTGAATGGTTTACCCTCTCCGGTCGCATTGATGCGATATTCGGAAGGTCATGGTGGCTATGTCCCAGCAAACTCTGTTCGAGAAGTATGGCGGCTTTTCCCAAGTGAGCCGCGTGGTGCTTGCGTTTTACGACAAACTGCTCGATAGCGATGACATCGGCCCGTTCTTCGACGATATCGACATGTCGAAAATGGTTGACCACCAGACCAGGTTCATCGCATCCCTGCTCGGCGGGCCGGCTGCCTATACAGATGCGCAACTTCGCCAGTTGCATGCCCACCTTGCCATTACGGACGCTCACTTCGACGAATTGAAAGTTGTTCTGCGGCAGACGCTCGACGACCATAACTTTGAGGCTGACGATGTTGATGCCGTCCTTCAGGAATTCGAGAACCGGCGCGTGCTCATTGTAGGAAACAGCAATGTCAATTGAAGCGATCAATGAACAACTCCTGCGCGCGATCGGTGTTGGTGTTGCCTTGCTGAACCGCAGCACGCTCAGCTTCCAATTCACCAACGACACGTTCGAAGAGTGGTTTGCTGATCGCCTGGGCAGCAGGCAACTGACCGAAGTGTTTGAGGACCTCGACGTCGCGGCACTCAACGATGCGCTGACGTCAAGCGGCCGCTACACCGCAGAAATCAAGCAGAAGCGCAAACGACGCACGATGGTCATAGCGGCGGACTTTACCGCGACGAAAGATGCCGGACAGGAACTGGTCGTGCTGGTCTGCCAGAACATTACGCGCATTCGCGAACTCGAATCGATGATCGATTCCTATTCGATGATGGTCGAGCGCAATACGCGCGAGATCAAGCGCGAGAAGGAACAAGTCGAAAAGCTCCTGCTCAACATCATGCCCCGCTCGGTTTACGAGGAATACAAGACCTTCGGCGTTGTCACCCCGCAACTCTACGACCCGGTTTCCGTATTGATGCTCGACTTCGTCGGTTTCAGCGACATGGTCGCCTCGGCCGACCCGAGCGTCACGGTCTCCGAACTCAACGACATCTACAGCGCATTCGACCGCATTGGCGAACAGTTCGGGTGCGAGCGCATCAAAACAGTTGGCGATGCCTATATAACGGTCGCCGGTCTGCCTGACCCAACACCGGAGCACGCCAAGGCCGTTGCCGATACCGCGATACGTTTCGTGCGCTATCTTGAACGACGCAACACTAGCCACCCCAATCAGTGGCGATGCCGTATTGGCCTGGCGAGCGGCGCCGTCGTCGGCTCTGTGGTTGGCATCCAGAAGTACGTTTACGACATCTTCGGGCCCGCGGTGAACCTGGCCACCCGCCTGCAGGAGTTTTCCGAGCCGATGCAAATCAGCGTCGAGGATGCCGTCGCACTCACCCTGCGCGGTCAATTCGATATCGAGGACATCGGTGAACGCGATATTCGCGGTTTCGATCGCCAACCGGTTTGGCGACTGCACGACAGTCGATCCGAAACGTTGTCGTCGAAGGACTGACTTTTCCGACAACTCGTGCGTCCATCAGCGCCAGTTTCGCATGCGTGAGGCGTCGCTCTGAGACGCGTCATCATTGCGTTTGCCAGGCGATGCCGTTGCGTTGCGTGCTGCAACTGCATCTCCTGTGATCTGCTTCACATGGGCGAAACAATCGAAACACTTTGCCGGCTTTGATGAAATTCAACTGAAACATGCGCCCTCCAAATTGTCTCCTGTCGACAACGACACAACCGCCGAAAGGCACGAGACATAAGGAAAGTGAAATGGTGAATAAAACGATCATCGCAGCTGCATTGGCCAGCGCCGCCATGCTGGTGTTCGCGGGCGGTGCCAATGCTGGCAACGGCCACGGGTTCCACGCTCCGGCTGCAAAACATGCCGGCAAAATCGCGCCGAAAACATTCAAGCTTGCAGGAAAGCGCAAGTTTCGGCACGGCCACCACTTCCATCATTGGGATAACTGGCACTACCGGCCGCACCGTGGCTGCTACTGGCTCAAGCGCAAAGCGCGTTGGAGTGGCAAGCGTTACTGGTGGAAGCGTTATTACCGGTGCCGCGCCAACTACTACTACTAAGAGTAGGAACCGTGTCTGATACCGCCCGATGCATCGCAATGCCAACGCATTGCCTGCGTCGGGGCTGGTCACCAGACATCCATAACCCCCGCCAAACACCATTCCAGCACCGCTTGCCGCTGTGCCCCGCCACAATCCAATAATACCGAGGACAATGAGATGAACGCGACCACACAACCTTCGATCAAACCCGATTATGCCGCCGTCAAAGTGAAACAGAACGCCGCCTGGACGTCAGGAGACTATGCCAAGATCGGTGTCACCCTCCAGCTTGTCGGCGAGGAACTTGCCGAGGCCATGGACCTCACACCTGGCAGCCCGGTTCTCGACGTCGCTGCCGGCAACGGCAACGCGACCTTGGCGTTTGCCCGACGCGGCGCCACCGTGACGTCGACCGACTATGTCGAGAGCCTCCTGATGCGTGGGCGCGATCGTGCCAACGCCGAGGGCCTCGCCATCGACTTCACGGTTGCGGATGCAGAAGCGCTGCCCTTTGATGGCGACAGCTTCGATGCCGTCGTCTCAACGTTCGGCGTCATGTTCACGCCTAATCAACAACAGGCCGCCAGCGAACTTCTGCGTGTTGTCAAACCGGGCGGACGCATCGGCCTTGCCAACTGGACGCCGACGAGTTTTATCGGTGCGCTATTCAAGACGCTTGGCCTTCATGTTCCGCCCCCGCCGGGCGTCCAGTCGCCCGCCATGTGGGGTAGCGAAGACTGGCTGATACGTACGTTCTCGCCGCATGCAAGCAAGGTTGGCATCGTCGCCAAGAACTATGTCTTCCGTTACCGCTCGGCGGAAGAGTTCGTCGGCATCTTCTCGGAATTCTACGGGCCGGTGCACAAGGCGTTTCTCGCATTGGATGAAGCCGGCCAGAAGGAATTGCGTTCGGATATCCTCGCAACGGTTGCTGCCTACAATACTGCCGTCGATGGCAGCATGCGGGTACCGGCCGAATACCTGGAGGTGATGATTGCAAAAGCATAACTGGACACTCCGCTCTACCGGAACGTCGCCGTAGACGACGCAGAAATGGTTCCCCCTGCCATTTCAACGTCTTGAGCGTTCCGACTTTCGGCCTGTACGCGCTGCCCGTTCCCGGCTCGTGGCGTGCAGGATATGGCCGGCGGCCGGCAGTTGCCCTTGGTGTTGACATTGCATCGTGCAGTTGCCGTGTTCGTTTTCTCCCGGACACCGCCCCGGCCTTTTCCCGCCTAGAGCAGTTCAGACTGAGATGGGTCCATTCTGCCGAGCGGATTTGGTTCGAGATCAAGTGGACCGTTGAAAAGCGTAGCGGTGCTCCGGTTGAGACGGAACGCGCAGAGATCGGGGCAAATCCGCTCGACCCATTTTTGTGTCGATGCTTCGAGCACGAACATCGAGTGGGTTTCCAAACGGCGGCCGTCCAGTGCGTCGAACGGCTTGCCCGCAGCATCGCTGCGCGCTGCACCGCTCTCCTGCTGGTCGACTCACCGTTTGGAAACAGAATTGAATCCATCTCAGTCTGAGCTGCTCTAGAGCGGGCGCCCCATTCGCGAAGCTGGTTACTTCGCGGGTGGGGCATTTTTTGTTTTGCTCTCCCAATAACGCGGTTGCGCGCCCTTCTCCTTGCCCGAGCGGAAACGCTTTTGACCGGCTCTTCGCTGCATCATCGACACCGCGGGCGCCGCGCGCCCGTTGTTGCCGCACGCTTCGATCTTTGCCGTGTGATCCGCCTCACACCGCCGAAACAATCGAAACACTAGCAAGCGCTTTGCGACATCCGACTGAAACACGCGGACTGCACATTGCTCCTCATCCACAACGACACAAGCCGTGTCGAAAGCAACAGCGATACCGAACGAGTTGAGGATCCAGAGATGAACGCGACGACAAAAATAGATGAGACGCTGAACGCTCAAAGCGCGTCGATGGCACGGCCACAAGTGATCGCCGTACATGGCTCGGCGAGTACCGGCGGGCAATGGCGTCGCCTCGTTGCCGATCTCGGTGCCGACTTCGATGTCGTCACGCCGGATCTGCCAGGCTACGGCCGATCAGCCGATATGGCACCGCAAGGCCGAACGACGCTTGCTGGCGACGCGATCGAAGTTGCGCGCCTCGTCAACGCGTCGACAGAGCCCAACCACCTTGTTGCCCACTCCTACGGCGCTGCGGTTGTCCTGAACTATGCGCGCAAGCATTGGAGAAGAATTGCCAGCCTGACGATTATCGAGCCGGCTCTGTTTCACCTGCTGCGTTCCGGTGAGGCCAGCGATCTGATGCACTACACCGAGATCTCCTCGATCGCCAACACAGTCCGCCTGTCTGCAACGTTCGGCACACATTCACAAGGAATGGAGAGCTTTGTCGACTACTGGAATGGCAAAGGCGCATGGGCGGCAATGAAGCCTACGCTGCAGTCCGCACTTGCAAGCCAGGTCACGCAGGTCGCACGCAACTTCGAAGCCGGGATGGCTGAGACCTGGTCGGCGGCTGACTGCGGCAGGATTGGTTGCCCAACGCTGATCATCACGGCCGAAGCGAGCCGCGGGCCGGCCAAGCGGGTTGCGGAAATCATCGCTGGTTCGATGCCGCATGCCCAGTTCGCGACGATTGCTGACGCAGGTCACATGGCCCCCGTCACGCACCCCGACATCATTAACCCGCTCATTGCGGAAGCTCTTGTTGCGGCAACCTCCCGCCGCTCCGAGGTCTCACATCGTGAGGCAGCCTAAACCGGGACCTAGCGCTTTGCTGGCCCCACCTTCACTCCCCGACAAACCGTCGAACTCTTGAACCTAAAAGGAAACTGACATGATAACGCAACGCAACTTGATATCGACCGCCTTGATGGCAACCGCTTTGGCGATGGCGGCATTGCCATTGATCGCCACGGCGTACAACAGCGCCGAAGCCGCTGGCTATTCGAAACAACGCCAAGGCAAACACGCGCACTCCAAAAAAAGTCGCCGCCATAGCGGCGTCCGTCGCAAGCGCGTTCGGAACTTCAATCGAAAACGCGTGGTACGCCGCAAAGCACGTCAATTCGACAATCGTCGCCGCATGGTGCGCCCGTCGCGTCCAGCCGTGACAATGCCAAAGCGGGTCATCACAGCTAAGCCGCGGCCGTATGCACGACCAGCCGTGACGATGCCAAAGACGGTCATCACGACCAAGCCGAGACCGTACGCGCGACCGGCCGTGACGACACCAAAGACGGTCATCACGACGAAGCCGCGACCGTATGCGCGACCGGCAGTGACGACGCCAAAGACGGTCGTCAACGGTAACAACGCCGTCGACCCGACAAGTGGCCGGATCAACAACCGCGAAAAGGCTGCCAAGCAGGCGAAGTACCAGCAGTGCGCAGCATTCAGCATCCGCGTTCAGCAGGGTTGCTATTCGCAGGCACAAGGCGATCCGAAAAAGCAGAAATCGTGCCGCCAGCACTACCAAAGCAACGTTGTACGCTGCCAGGGTTTGCTTTGATGTCACGTAAGAAGACGGCGCCGACAAGGTTGTTGGCGCCGTTCTTTGCCGTGATGCGCCAAACGCATCCAGGTCTTTCAATCAGATGTGAAGTACGTCGATGAAACTTCACCGAGTTGCGCTTTGATGCTCTCGATATCGCCCAGCACCCATAACTCAGCGATGCAGTCGTTCCGGATGCGAAAGAACGCCGCGCCCGCCCAGGAGATTTCTCGTCCCGTCGCGGCGACGCCGAAGAATTCCGCCTGGTGCTTGCCTGTAAACAGCATCCGGCAGGCGGCACGATCCTCAGTCACAACGCAATCCTCGATGACGCAACGATAACTGCCCAGCGCTCGATGGACGGATCTCATGTACGCGATGAAACCGTCCTTCCCGAGCTTCTCTGGCCCGAGCGATCCCCTGAACCGGAAATCCTCAGCAAGGATCTCACGCGCAACGTTTTCGTCTGCACGATTCCACACCTCATCGTAGAACCGCTGGACCAATGCGCTCGGAGTTGTTGTCATCCCTTCGATCCTTTCGCGTGTGCCACCACGCACACCAACCGCTACAATTGAAACAAGACAGCTTCGTTTCGGACGTCAGATTGAAACACATGCCCTGCATTCTCTCTCCATCGAAACAACACAACAGGAGACGAGACAATGACGATCGATGCAATCCCGAACCACAATCATACCTTGGTCACGACCCCGGTGATCTCAACAATCTACAAAGGTATCGCCACCATTTTAACGGCTATCAGTCGGCACGCCGAAAGACGGCGGGCCGATGCTGAATTGACGACAATGGACCCCAACGTGCTGAGAGATATCGGCGTGGGTCAAAGCGACATGATGGCGGTCCTGTATACCTCCCGTCGTGAGCGTTTGCAGTGGGACGCCCAACAGGCGATGCACACGCCACACAACTAGACAAGCGGCTTGTGTTGCATTGAGGAAATTCGCAGGCATGCTTACCGTGTCACCGAATGCGCAGGAGGCTCCCATGGAGAGCATTTCAATTCGCCAGGCGACAAACGAGGACAACAGGACGATAGGCGCGCTGCTCGCCGCATCCTATCCCGTCCTCATGACGACGCATTATGAGCCGGAAATCCTGGCGCTCGCACTGCCACTCATGACTCGGGCCAACCCGCGACTGCTCGGCTCCGGCACATTCTATGTCGCCGAATCCGACAACCATCGGGTCATAGGCTGCGGCGGCTGGAGCAAAGAACGTCCCGATACAGGGGACGTTACCGACGGCCTGGCACATATTCGACACTTCGCGACGCATGCCAAGTGGATCGGTCATGGCATCGGCCGGGCGCTCTACGACACCTGCGAGCGCGAAGCCCGGCATACCGGGATCACGCGGTTCGAGTGCTACGCCAGCCTGAATGCGCAGGACTTTTACGTTGCGCTCGGCTTTGATCCGATAAAAGAGATGACTGTCTCAATGGGTCCAGGCGTCGACTTCAAGGCCATGCATATGCAGCGAGGTATATGATGCTATGACGTCATGGCACGTTCAAATCTTTCTCGCGATGATCTTCGTCAGCCTTGGTGGCTGGTGCCTGCTCATGCCGCACACCGTCGAAGCGCTGGTCTTCCGGCCCGCTTATCAGCACTTGACGACGACAAGTGCCATATTGGTTGGCTGCTTCGGCGCCCAAGCGGTTCTCGTCGGCACCGTCATTGCAACCGCCCGATTTCGTGCGTCGACTTTCCTCATATTCGGGCTCACCGGCTCTTTGCCGTTTTTCGTCTTCAATTCCTATTTCTACTATGTCGCCGAAGTCTTCACTGAATGGATGCTCCTCGACTTCATCGGAAACATCGGCATTTTCGCATCGGGGATCATCGGGTATCGCCTGAAGATCAGCGAAGAATCCATCGTCAGCCAACCTTGAAAAAATAATACTGAGAGTGGCGTTGCCGGCGCCTACTCCACTTGCAGGCGCCGGCAGGCAAACTACTCAGCCGCAGTTCGCGCTTTCTTAAGCTGTGCGGCATAGGTGCCGCGACGTTCCAGGTTCTCGTCGTAGGCCGCAGCGAATTCGGGAGCAACGGCACCGCTCACGCGTTCGTCCGCGATCAACGCGTCAGCCCACGCGCGCACCAACGGGAACTCATCAAGCAGCCCGGTTTTCAATACCGCATCGTTGATCAGGAAGCGCTGCAGGAAGGGCGCATAGGCCGCATCCACAAGCGACAACTCCGCGCCATTGAAGAACGGGCCGTCATTGCCGCGCTCGCGCGCAATCGCTTCTTCCAGGCGCTGCACGCATGGTTTGGCCGCTTCGATGCCATCGGCGACTTCCTCTTCAGTCGTCGCGTAATTGATCTTGCCAAGACCGGCTGAAAACGTCGGCGTGAAATCCGTCCAGGCACGGTTTTGCGCGCGCTTGATCGGGTCTTCGGGATGCAGTCGCGGAGCGACGACCTCATCGAGGTATTCGGCGATTGCACTCGATTCGAACAATGGCACGCCCTCGGCATGCAGAACCGGCACTTTGCCGTGTGGAGAAATTTTGAGGAACCAATCCGGCTTCTCGCGAAGATTGATGTACGTCACGTCAAACTCGACTTGCTTGGCACGCATCGCAATCACGGCGCGCTGTACCCAGGGTCAAGTATAAGACGAGATCAGGTGGTATTTATCAGACATGTCTCAAGCCTTGATGTTGTGTGTACGTTGCCGGACGAGCATAGTTTGCGCAGCCCTATCGGGCAATGGCACCAATGCGAGACGACGTGACGTCGATGAGAGGCGAACCATGGGCGATACCGCCAACGCAAAACACTTCGACTGTGGCACGCACGCGATCGATATCATCGTGCACGGTTTTCCGGGAAAGTCCGTATGTCACGGTTCACTCGGCTGGAGTACGATCGCGCTGATCCGGCATGCCTCGATTGACGGGGGTGATCGCAAGGCGCTGGTCGACGTCGGCTCATTCGGCCAGCGCAAACTACTGTTGGCGTATTTCCAGTCAAATGCCCTCAAGCCTGCCGACATCACGGATGTCTTGTTGACGCATTCGCACTACGACCACTCGATCAACTGGGTGCTGTTCCCGAAGGCCAGAATCGTTATTGGCGGGCATGAACTGGAGTGGTCGCTGGAACAACCCTGGGGCGAAACGGTGGTACCTGAACTCTACATGAAGGAACTCGCCGGCGCACCGACGCTGCACAAAGTGGCCGAAGGTGACGCGGTTTTCCCCGGCATGACGGCGCACCTTGCACCTGGGCACACACCGGGGTGCCTCGTCTATGTTCTCGACGCCGGCGACCGGGACATCATCTTCACCGGTGATGCCTGCAAGAACCGTGCGGAACTCGTCTCGCGCAATACCGACATGACCTATGACGCGACGGTCAGCCGTCAATCGATCGAGGACATCTGGCAACTCTGGCGCCGTAAAGCGGACAGCGTGCTGGTGCCAGGCCACGACCTGCCGATGGTGATCGATGACGGCGCACCGCGCTATCTCTGCGCACGTGAAGCAGAAGTCACCGCCTGGTTCGGCGATGACATGAACGAGACGACGCTGATCTCGTTGACCGGCAGGGCGGTTTCTTGACCGTAGCACCGCTACGCGCTGCGACGGTCCACTTGATCTCGGACCAAATCCGCTCGGCAGAATGGGTCCATCTTAATCTTAAGGGCTCTAAGACAGCTATTTGATCGGCGAGAACGGCGCTGCCATCATGATCTTCGATTCCTGATGGATGACCGGGCTGTCGCCGGGCGGCGGCCAGATCCCCTCCGCCTTGGCTTTGTCGCGCACCGCCATGCGTTGATCGAGGCTGTTATAGGCCCAGATGTGGACCCACTGATTGAGGTCGCCGATTTCCGATGTGAACGCGCCGACCAGTGGCGACATCGCGACCCGGCCGGGGAGGAATTCACCCCAGCGTTCGGCCATCTTTGGCGCACTACCCGGCTTGATGATGTATGACCGCATCTCGAAGTACGGCCCGATCTCGGCCGGGTTGATCTCAGGCGAGCAGGACGCCGGGATCATGATCTCCGACTTCATGTCGACGATCAGGTGGCCCGTTTTCGGTGGCCACTTGCCGGCAGCAGCAGCTTCGCCACGGATCCGTGAGCGTTCGTTGACATCCTTATAACCCCAGACATGGATAACCTGATTAAGAGGTCCGATTTCCGTGAACCAGAACGCGGTCAGCTTTGAATAGGCTTCGCGACCTGGCAGTGCTTCACCAAAAGTCTTCAGAAATTCGGGCATTGAACGCGGTTTGATCGTGTATGTGCGGAACTCGTAGATCATGAGAGGCCTCCTGGAACTGTTTATGTGTCGTATCGCAAGCGTGACGCGCCGACCGGTGCGGAACGTTCATCATAGCGGATGCGGGAGATCGGTGCAGCCGGCAAGAATTGGCGATCGGTAGGCGCGACGCGCGCAGCGCCCCGCGTCACCAGACATGGGCGGTTTGACGATCTGTGTGGGTCTCCAATCGTGGATGCAGGTTGTGCGCGTGGGTGTGGCGTATGGGTTCGCGACGCAATCATCATCGCGTTGCTTTCCACCCATCACCTTTTCAGCTTGGCACCATCGCACCGCACCGGCAATATACGGGCCGCCAACACCAAACCAAACGGACATCCATTATGAGTTTGATTGACCACGACGCCGCCTCAGACCTGCTGATGCGTCTCCTCGCTGTTGAAGGCATTACCGGTCAGGAGGCGGCCATTGGCCAAGAGCTCGTCGCCACCTTGAAGGAAGCCGGCGTCCCGGCCCGCGCGATCAAATTCGACAAGGCGCACAAGACAATTCCCGTGCCGACCGAAACCGGCAACTTGATCGTCACAATTGCCGGGCGCGGCGCGTTGAAAGACAAACCGCGCCTGCTGTTCATGACGCATATGGATACTGTCCCCCTCGGCGCCGGCGCCCGCCCCAAACGCCAGGGCCGGAAGATTGTCAACGAAGCCAAGACGGCGCTCGGTGGCGACAACCGCACGGGATGCGGCGTCCTCGTCACCCTCATTAAGGAGTTGCTGCGCCACAAGCCGGACCATCCGCCGATCACGCTGTTGTTCACGGTGCGCGAGGAAACCGGCATGTGGGGCGCTCGCATGATCGACAAAGCCGACCTTGGCGACGCCAAGATGGGCTTTAATTTCGACGGGCGCGATGCCAACGCCGTCATCATCGGGGCGGTCGGTGCCGATAGTTGGCGTGCAGAGATTCAAGGCCGCGCCGCTCATGCCGGCGGTGCGCCTGAAAAAGGTATCAGCGCGACCCTGATCATGGCCGAAGCGCTGGCTGATGTCCGCGCTGGCGGCTGGTTCGGCAAAATCGAGAAAGACGGCAAGTCCGGTACCAGCAACGTCGGCAAGGTCAGCGGCGCCGACGGAGCGGCGGCTGGCGACGCGACCAACGTCGTCACCGACTACGTCCGCGTCTATGGCGAGTCACGCAGCCACGACCCGGCCTTCTTCAAAGCGATCACGGCTGCCTACAAGGCCGCCTTTCAGGACGCCGCAAAGCGCATCACAAGCGTTGACGGCAAGGCCGGGCGAGTCAAGTTTACCGCGCGGCCGGTCTATCACCCGTTCCGCCTGAAAGACTCCCTGCCCGTCGTGAAACGGGGTTGCGCGGCGGTGGAGTCGCTGGGTCTTGAACCGGATGTGCGTGTCGCAAATGGCGGCCTTGATGCCAATTGGATCGTCAAACACGGCATCCCGACGGTCACGTTCGGCGCCGGCCAGAACGAAGTCCACACCGTCGACGAGTGGATCGACCTGCGCGAATACGAAAAGGCGTGCCGTGTGGCCTACCAACTGGCGACCATGTAGACGTTATGGCTGGCGTATCTGCCGGTGCCGCACGAGAAAATCCAGCACCAGCGCGTTGAACTCGGAAGGCTGCTCCCAATACGCTGCATGACCGACGGCGCGCAGCGTGTGTGTCTCGGCATTCGACAGATGTGCCGCGACCATGGCCTGCAGCGGTGGCGGCGCATAAAGGTCTGCCTCGCCGGTCATTAGGAGCACGGGGCATTGCAGGCTGCGCAGCGCGGCCCAGGTGACGTCAACCCCGGTTGGCTGACGGACCGGCGATGAACGGTGCGCCTCCTCGGAAAGCCTCGCGAAATGGGCCGTGCCTTGCGGATTGTCGAACCGGTACGTCGGGCCGAGCTCAATGAATTCGGTCGAGACCACGTCGCGCACAGCCGCAATGCCAAGGCGTCCGAACGCCTCGCGCCAAACATCTTCATTGATCGAAAAGATGGTGCCGGCCAGCGTTGCACTCAGCGTCCGATCCGGTTGGGCGATGGCGTACGCCAGCGTCGTGATCCCTCCGGCAGCCGCGCCAACAATATGTGCTCTGGCGATACCAAGATGATCGAGCAGTTTTTGCAGGTCGGCGACGCTTGTGCCCGGCGCATCTCGTGGCCCTTTCTCTGAGCGCCCATACCCTCGTCTTGAATAGGTGATGACACGCAAACCGGCAGCGACCAATGCCGGCTGCTGATAGGCCCAGATCGCGGCACTCTGCGATGCCGGATGACAAAGCACGACGGCGTCACCATCACCGCCGGTGTCGAACACTTCTAGACGACACTGCCCCACGTCGACGAACTGTTGCTCGACCGGGACTTGATCAGGTAGTTCGCGCATCATCAGCCGTTCATCAATACAATGTCGAATTCAACGCGTTTCGCGTCCGGTGACATGTCGGTCAGCGGGGCGAGCATCGGCATCACGATGGTCTCCTGTCGGGTCGATGACTGCAGCCAGCGATCTTCGGCGTGATGCGGATCGCCCGCGAAATACATCTGCGTAACCAAACGCTCAGTCTTGCCCCGCACCTCAAAATGAATGTGCGAAGGGCGCATCACGTTCGGCCCGGCAGGATAAGCACCCGGTTTGACCGTCTTCAGGTTGTAGCAACCGCAATCATCCGTTTCGATGACGGCGAAGCCTTCGAAATTTTCATCGAGCGGCGCGTCATTGGTATCGTTGGCGTGCGTATAGCGACCGAACGTGTTGGCCTGCCAGATTTCCATGGTGGCACCGCGGACAGGCTCGCCGGTTCGATTGAGCACGCGCCCGCCAAGGTGGATGATCTGACCCTGTGCCGTTCCCGGACGGCCATCGACCCGGGTCAGGTCACCGCCTTTGGTTGGTTTGCCGAGCGGATAGAACGGGCCGAGTATTTGCGGTGCAGTGGTTTTCAGAAGCTGTTCGGTCATAGCAGTCGGGCCTCCCAAAGTCGTCGCCATGAAAACTAGGACATCGCGCCTGAAATTGACAGGGCCTCTCGGTTCACGGCCGAGCTTGATCGTCACCAGCTCGAATCTCAATGCCATCGGTGATAGATCGCCCAGCACGCTTGAATACCGGGAGCCGCAGATGACAAGCTCGCGCAGCTGAGCGATCAAGGAAACGCGTCATGAAATTCGCAATTGCGCTACCGACCGCTGCCGACTCCTGGAAAGTCGTGCAGCGCGCCGAAGACCTCGGATTTGAAGAGGCCTGGTTCTACGATACCCAGATGCTCAGCGCCGATTGCTTCGTGGCGATGGGCGCGGCGGCCGTCAAAACCAACCGCATCCGGCTTGGCACCGGCGTGCTTATCCCGACCAATCGGATCGCGCCGGTAACGGCCAACGCCTTTGCATCGCTCAACGCACTGGCACCGGGCCGCATCGATTTCGGAGTCGGCACCGGCTTTACCGGGCGCCGGGCGATGGGCCTTGGCGCGATGAAGCTTGCCGACATGGAAGATTATATCCGGGTTGTCTACGGACTGCTCGGCGACGAGATCGTCGAAACCGCGTTCGAGGGCAAAGCGCGCAAAATCCAGTTCCTCAATCCAGACCTCGGCCTGATCAAGACCGACGCCGGCCTGCCCCTCCACGTTTCGGCCTATGGGCCGCGTTCGCGCGCACTGACCGCCAAGCTCGACGCCGGGTGGCTCTATTTCGCCGGCGATGTCGCGACCGGCACCTCCAATCTGGAGGTCATGCAGCAAGCGTGGGCCGACGCCGGTCGTAGTCGCGACGATCTGTTGGCGACCGCCTTCGTCCTCGGCTGCGTGCTCGGTGATGGTGAAGCATACAATTCCGATCGTGCGATGGCACAGGCCGGCCCACGCGCCGCCGTCATTCTCCACCGCGCCGCCGACGAGGCCATGATGGGTCTTCCGAACTCGAGCGGCATTCCACCGGCCGCAGCCGATGCCATCGCGCAGTACGTTGAGATTGCCAAGCAGTATGAACCGGCTGACGCACGCTACCTGATGAACCATCGCGGCCACTTGATGTTCGTCAAACCGGAAGAGCGTGACTATGTCACCGCGGAACTGATCCGCGACACAAGCTTTACAGCGAGCGAAGTTGAATTGAAGCAGCGTATCGGCGATCTACGTGATGCCGGCTATACGCAGTTCACCGTACAACTGACCCCGGGCAATGAAGATGCCATCGAAGACTGGGCGCGGATCGCCAAGGCGTTCTCTTAGCACCTCTTTCAGCTTTATTGTTTCGGGCCCGTGCCCGCCAACGCATAGTTGAGGATCTTGTTGGCAATCGCGGCTGCCGTGTAGTCGTACCCATGAAAGCCGTCGATCGGGCTCAGTTCAACCACGTCCGCCCCGACAATCTTGCCGGCATTGGCCGCCACTTTGAGGATATCCAGCGCCGCAAAATAGCTGAGGCCGCCCGGTGTCGGCGTACCGGTCGCCGGCATTTCCGCGTTGTCGAGCCCGTCGATATCGAAGGTCACATAGATCTTCGCGTCCTTGAGCGTGGCCGCCAGCTCATCGAGATCCCATTGCCGTTGTTGGTGCGCCCAATAGATCTCGACGCGGTCCGGGTTTGCGTCGATGTAGTCGGCTTCCGGTTGCGAGAGCGCGCGGATACCAAATGAAACAACGCGACAATTGGCATGATCGAGGACGCGCCGCATCGCCGAGGCGTGCGAATTGTGCTCACCGAGATAACCGTCACGCAGGTCGGCATGTGCATCGATCTGCAGAACAACGATCTCGTCGTAGCGCCGCGCGAACGGGCGGATCGCACCGGCCGTGATCGAGTGCTCGCCGCCAAGGATCAATGGAAAGCGGCCCTGCGCCAGAACGGTATCGACAATGCCATCGAGCTGATCGAGCGCGGCATCGACGCTGCCGGCGACATCCGGTTCGACCACGGTCGCGATGCCGAACTCCTTGTAGGGTTCGCGCCAAAGCTCTTCATCGAACAATTCAAGCTGCTGGCTGGCGGCAAGGATGGCTGCGGGGCCGCGACGCGTGCCGCTGCCATAACTGACCGACGCTTCAAGGCCGAACGGAATAACGACGGCATGTGCCTTTTCCGGCGCATCGACACCGTCGCGATCCGGTTCCTGGAACCCTCGAGCCTGGCTCAGATAACAAAGCTTGTCGTCAGACATGACGCCTTAACCCTCGGGATGACGATGCACCCGCACGCTTGCTTACGCGCGCTCATTGAACATGGAATAGATCGGCTCGTCATCCAGGATCACATCGACGTACCGTCCATAGCCATTGAAGCCACCGGCAATCGCGCGGCCATAGGCGCCCATATTACCGATCTCGATGTAGTCACCTTCGCGCACTGAATCGGGCAGCAGGAACGGGCCTTTCATGTGGTCGATCGAATCGCAGGTCGGCCCCCAGAACTGAAAACTCTGCAGGCGCTCGTCTGCCGCCGGCACGCGATTGGCAAGCCGTACGGGCAGTACGAAATCGAGTTGAGCGGCATCAAACAGCGCGCCGTAGCCACCATCATTGATGTAGAGTTCGTGATCACGCCGGCCGTCGACCCGCACGATCAGGCTCTCAGCCTCCGCCACCAGTGCGCGCCCCGGCTCACAGATCAACCGGCAATCGTGACTGACCGGCAGGTTGTCGAATCCGTGCCCGATCGTGCGCACGAAATCGCTCAGCGGCGCCGGCGCGTGGCTGCTGTAACGCGCGGGAAACCCGCCACCCACGTCGATCGCATCGACCACAACGCCGGCTTCGATAATGTGATGACGCACGGTCGCAAACGCCAATTCGTAAGCCTCCGTGCTCGCCGTCTGCGAACCGACATGAAAACAGATGCCAAGCGTGTCACAGTGCTGCCGGGTCCGCATCAGCAAGGCCGTTGCTGCAGCGCCTTCGATGCCAAATTTGCGTTCCAGCGGGATCGAGCTGTTGCGGGCCGGCACCGTGAGACGCACGAACAGCTCAAGATCATCCGGCTGACCGGTCTCGGCCAGGATCTTTTCAAGCTCCTCTTCGCTGTCCAGCGCAAAACATCTGACACCGAACTCGAAGTAGGCGCGCCGGATCGCGTTGCGCGACTTGACCGGGTGCATGAAATGCAATGTTGCCTGAGGAATTGTCGCGGCGTCTTCCAGCTCCGGCAGCGAGGCAACATCGAACGCGCGGATGCCGGCTCCATACAATGCGCCGATCAGAAAGACCGCACTGTTGGCCTTGTAGGCGTATGCCACCTCACCTGGGAAATTCTCAAGAAACCAACGCGCGGCGCGGCCGGCAGCGTGCGGGCGCATGCCGAAAACGGGTTGATCGGGCCGATGCGCTTGCAGATAAGCGCGCGCGGAGGCGTAGCGGTCCATCGTTGTCCTGAAATCCCCTGGTGATCCGCGGTGCGCGGATGCCGATTGCCAACCTGCGCGCTATAGGACCAACAGCGCGCCTTGTAAACCGCCGCTCCTTGTTACGGATAAGATTGGCCAAGGCTGCATCAGCCTTCAATAGGTAATGCCAAAAGAAAGGGTGCGCCAGCGTCGCTGGCACACCCCTGGCATTGATCTTTTGATACTCCGCCCCACACGGGGCCTTGCCTACCCTGCCGAGCCGGGTCGGGCCGGATTGGACAGAACGGGCGGGACAGGCGCTCGATGCCGCATAGGACGATGAGCAACACGTCCGAGCTTTCGAATGAATTAACCGCGCTTGCGTGCCTTGACGGGCTTTTCCAAAGGCTCGTTCACCGACAACGCTGGGGCTTCCAAGGCCTCGACCTGCTCTTCGGTGATCGCGTTGTCCGCCTTATCCTCGTCCGTCGGATCGACGAGCATTTTCTTCTCGATCAGGCCGGCGCTTTCACGCACGGCCGCCTCGATCTCGTTCGCGATCTTGGGATTATCCTTCAGGAACGTTTTTGAATTTTCGCGCCCCTGGCCAAGCCGCTCGCCCTCGTAGGAGAACCAGGCGCCGGATTTGTCGACAATGCCGGCCTTGACGCCGAGATCAAGAATTTCACCGGTCTTGGAAATCCCTTCGCCGTACATGATGTCAAATTCTACTTGTTTGAACGGCGGCGCCACCTTGTTCTT
>JAGDYV010000040.1:0-10773 GCA_049116495.1 Hyphomicrobiaceae bacterium
GAGCATGTCTTCTTCCATGTCGCTTGGCTTACCGGTCTTTTCAGACCAGGCAGCATCAACATAGACGTGACAGGTTGCACAAGCACAAGCTCCGCCACATTCGGCTTCAATACCTGGAACCATATTGGTTTTCGCCGCTTCCATCACAGTAACGCCGGCCGCAGCCTCGACAGTATTTTCCGTGCCATCGGGTTGTTTGAACGTAACTTTAGCCATGCGCTGTGCCGATCTAGTTCCATGTTTCAAGCAGATATTTACGTCGGAAAGAGCAAAACCACATCTCCATACAGCCAAATCGACCGTGATTGCGTGCTCAGCCCAACCGTAAGCGGTCCAGTGATACCAGCTAAGTTTCTGATTACAAGTACCGAACTATTCTGTCGCAGAACAGCAGAGACGGCTTCCACAAGCGGTTCACGCAAGCACCGGGCCCAAAGATTTACGAACCGCAGAAAATTCTACTCTGGCGCAACAATTTGCAAGCGTACTTCCGCAACTGCCGCTTCGATATCATCGACAAGCGCATCCCAGCGCTCAGTCTGACACGAGCGTCTCTCGGCTCGCTGTGCGGCGTCCGCCAGTTTCCAGGCACCGACGGCGCGTGCCGAACCTTTGATGGTATGCGCAGCCCTCAGCCAGCTCTCAGAGTCGTCACTGTTGCGCAGCATGGCTAGGGTCTCGGGGACTTGTCCAATGAACAGGCCGAGCACTTCCTGCTCCAGCGCGGCATCACCGAGCGTGTACCGGGCAAGGTGATCGCGATCAAGAATTTCCGTGCTTTCCATTGCAGTGAAGCTTTCGACAGGACCATTGCTCCGTTGAATGATAAGTGCTGATCTTCAAAATCTGCCTAACGGCGATGTTTTAATTTGTAGGAATTCAGCAAGGATTTGATAAGAGTTCTCCACAATCCGAATACGAGCGATCCATGTTTCGCCGCAAAACCGCTCTATGCCGGAAAAGTGTGGTGATATATGACAGATCTGGACGAACGAACGATGATTGGTGTCGTTGGGTGATATCCTGACGTTGCGGCGAACGCCGCCGATATCTTAAGGTGTTTTCAGACGCAGCGTCGTCGGACATCGAATAGGGGGGCTCCTGGGGGGGCCGCACGAATGGACAAGAGCGAGAAAGGCCCGCCGGCTGAAAAGGAGGCGCACGCCACCTCAAAACCGGTGCGTGCCAAACCGAGGCGGAAAAGTGCCGGCACGGCGCGCGAACGCGCGACTGCGGACACCAAGACAACCGACACCAAGACGACCAACAGCAAGGCGTCCAGGAACAAGTCGGCCAGTAGAAAGTCTCCGCCGCGTCTGAGCGACCTGCCGCCACTCGAATTGCCGGATGAGCTCAACACCTCCCGGAAAGCGTCCACAAAGAAACCAGAAGATGCTGCTCAGGAACTGAAAGGTCCGCCGCCTATTCCAGGAAAAAGTGCCACGACCGAGAGCACGCCGCCCCGTCTGCCGCCGACCACTCCTGTTGACAGCAAGCCACCGAAATTTTCAACGTCGTCAACGCCAGTTGTGGCGTCGGACGAGCCGTCTCCAGCCGATAAAACGCAGTCCGCAGACGCCGTTGATGAGAAGCCCGCGCCGCTCAGCGCCAGCAAACCACCGCCACGGCCACAAACAAATAGCATCAAACGGCCGAAACCCCCATCAACGAAGCCGCGTGCACCCAAGCAAGCGTCGGTTTCATCGCCGCCTGCGAGTGGTCCGGATCGGCAGAGCGCGTCGGCGACGTTGCCGCCGCCAGCGGCCTCACCCACACAATCTCTGAACCCGTCGCAGCCTCAGAACCCAGCCATGAAACCGCCGCTACCGATGCGCGGCAACGCGGCAATCGCGGCTAAGCCGGTTTTCGAGGAACCGGAGGTGGAACCCGTCGCGCCGGTACAGCCCGCCGCGCCGCCGGTCGATGCCACGGCCCGGCCGCCTGCCGAACCGAGACGCGCTGCGCGTCGGCGCCCCGCGGGACCGCCCCGCGACCGTATTGCGGCCAATGACGATGCCCCATCAATCGGCGGCCTGATCTACGCCCTCAACCAACGCCCCTCCAAGACACCGTTCGTCTATGCGGCCGCCGGTAGCGGGTTTTGGTTCGTACTGGCACTCGCCTTCGCCTTCGCCTTTATGCCGGCCGGCCCCGGCGGCGGCATCACTGGCGTCATCGCCAATCCATGGTTCCCAACGCTGATCGCAACCGTCCTCGGGCCGATGGCCCTGTTCGGCTTCCTAGCCTTGCTCGCCTGGCGCGCCGAAGAGTTGCACATGCGCTCAACGGCCATGACTGAGGTTGCCGTGCGTCTCGCCGAACCAGACCGTATGGCCGAGCAGTCGATTGCATCACTTGGCCAGGCGGTCCGTCGCCAGGTCTCGTTCATGAATGACGCCGTCTCGCGCGCGCTTGGTCGTGCCGGCGAATTGGAGGCCCTCGTTCATAATGAAGTCAGTGCCCTGGAGCATTCCTACGAGGAAAACGAGCGCAAGATCAGAGGCCTGATCCACGAGCTGTCGAATGAACGCCATTCACTCGTCAATACCGGCGGACAGTTCGAGCATTCACTTCAGCGCATGAGTGTCGAAATCCCGACCCTCATGGCACAACTCAGCGAGCAACAGCTGAAGTTGACAACCATTATCGACGGCGCCGGGCAAAATCTATCGCAGCTTGAGAACGCTTTGGCCACTCAGACGGGCCGCTTCGAAACTTCGTTCGGCGAAAACACAAACCGCCTCGAGACGGTGCTCACCGACTATACCGAGGTCCTTGGGACCACGCTGGGTTCGCGCACCGACAACATGCAGCAGATGCTCAGTGGCTACACGGAGGCTTTAGGCACGGCACTCGACTCGCGCGCCGATGGCATCCAGCAGGTTCTTGGCGGCTATACCGAAGCCCTGGGTAACGCCCTTGAATCACGTTCAAGTCAGTTGCAGACAATGCTTGAAGACAAGCGCGATGCGATCGAAACAAACGTCAACGCACTGCGCACGACAGTTGAAACCAACGTCGATCAACTGCAAGGTTCCGTCGAAAAATACGTCGGCAATCTGCAGCAGTCCGTCGACGAAAAAGCCGAGGCGCTGCAACAGTCCGTTGAAAAGAGTACCGGCCGCATCAGCGAGTCCCTGACGGATAGCACCCAGACATTGCAAACCGTCTTCGAGGAATACGCCCTCGCTTTGGACACCACGCTTGCCAATCGTGCCGAAGCCCTTGATTCACAGCTTGTCGAGCGCACCAAAGCGCTTGACGACGCGTTCAGTGAACGCCTGCGCCTGTTCGACGAATCCGTTCTCAGATCAACGATGGCAATCGACAGCGCCGTTGGCGAGAACACCAAGTCGCTCACCAATGCGATGGAAGTGCATGCACGGGAACTGAGTGAATCGATTGCCAATCAGGCCGCGGAACTCGACGACACACTGATGACCGGAATTAACTCCGTGCGTTCGACGAGCGAGAACATTTCGCGCCAATCGATTAAAGCGATCGAAGGCCTCGCCAGTCAGTCGGATCTGCTCCGCAATGTCTCGGAGAACCTTCTCACCCAGATCAACTCGGTTACCAACCGCTTTGAAAACCAGGGCCAGGCCATTATGCGCTCGGCCAATGCCCTTGAGACGACCAACAGCAAGATCGAACGCTCGCTGGCCGGCCGCACCGAAGACCTCAACAATACCCTGGAGCGAATGTCCGGCAAGGCGGCCGAGCTCTCCGAGGTCGTTGAAGGCTACTCCAGTTCGCTTGAAGGCTCACTGTCCGGCGCACAGCAGCGCGCACGCATGATCGCCGATGAAATCTCGAAGGAAACCGAAGCCCGCTCACGCAGCGCGCTGGATGACCTGCAGCGAGTCAAACTCGAAGCCTCACGTGAGACGGACCGCGCACTGGACGAATTGCGATTGGAGTTCACCAACGTTTCTCAGGAAGTCACCCATCGCCTTGGTGCGCTCACCAACCAGTTCTCAACGGCAACCGGTGCGGTACGTGAACAAGCCGCCGCTGCGGCACGCGATCTGGAGCAGGAACAGGCACGCCTCAAGCAGCAGCTGGACCGCCTGCCAAGCGCGACAGAGGAAACGGCCAGGCAGATGCGCCATGCGTTGAACGATCAACTGCGCGCACTCGATCAACTGTCAACGATGGCCCAACGCGGCGGCATGCCGGACGTTTCGCAACCAGCGCCACCCCGAATGCGACTTCCGGCGCCGGAAGCACAATCCAAAACCTCACCGTCGACAAGCTCAAACGGTTTGAGCAGTCTGACATCATCGCTGCAACGCGAGATGTCGCATCGCAACGCGCCTCCAACAAACCGGCCTGGACCGTTCAAGGAACCCGGCCAGGCAACCGCTCATTTAGCGCCGAACAAAAACATACAATCCGAGCAGCCGCTGCAGGGCGCACCGCAACTGCGCCAGCCACGATCCGCTCCATCGCCCAAACAGGCGCAACCCGATAACTGGTCTCTTGGCGATTTGTTGGCGCGAGCTTCCGTCACGGGTGAAGACGACGGCGGCCCCGGGCCCAGCCGAGCTCCATCATCACGGGCGGCACTGCAACCACCCGACAATGCGATTGCCGCACCAGAACCATCACCACCCCGGCCAAATGTTCAGCCGGAGCAGGCAGCGGCAGCACCAGGCCTTGATGTCGGTGCATTGTCCCGGGCTCTTGATCCGGCAACAGCGTCAACCATTTGGTCAAGGTTTCAGGCCGGCCAGCGCGGCTTCATGGTGCGCAGCATCTATGCACCGGAAAGCCGCAATTTGTTCGACGGCATCGCCCGGCGCTATCGTTCCGATGAAAACTTCAAGGCGTTGGTCGATCGCTTCCTCACGGAATATGAAAACGAATTGGCCGAGGCTGATCAACGCGACAGTTCCGGCAACGTCAGCCAGCAATTGGTCCAGAGCGAAACCGGCCGCGTCTATCTCGTCCTGGCCCATGCCAGCGGTCGCTTGGCTTAGAGTCGGTCTGACTAGGAAACGGGCGAAAGGTGCGAGGCTCCAACCCGCCATGCCTATCGTTGAAACGACCGATGTCCATGTCGAAGCGTGGCCCCTCAATTCACCTTTCCGGATCTCCCGCGGGGCCAAGTCGGAAGCCACTATCGTAACCGTATCGTTGTCGGCCGAAGGGTATTACGGGCACGGCGAATGCTGCCCATATGCGCGATACGGCGAAAGCGTTGCCGGAACCGCCGCCGCGCTCCGCGATTTCGATTGGCGGCCGTTCGCCAATTTGGGCCTAGCAGAACAGCGCCACGCGCTTCAGCAGCAGCTCCCTCCCGGCAGCGTTCGCAATGGGCTTGATTGTGCGCTTTGGGATCTCGCTGCCAAGATCAAGGGCCGGCCGGCCTGGCAGGACGCCGGGCTCGTCAAACCAGGGCCTCTGATGACCTGCTTTACCTTGAGCCTCGATACGCCCGAAGCGATGGCGGCGGAGGCAAAGCAGCGCACGGATTGCCCGCTGCTGAAGCTCAAACTCGGAGATGGCTTGGTTGACGCCAGACGCATGCAAATGGTGCGTGACGCCCGACCAGATGCCCGCCTCGTCTGCGATGCCAACGAAGGTTGGTCCACCGACGACCTCGCGCAGCTCATCGGCGTGGCAGCGCAGTGCCGCTTCGAACTGATCGAGCAACCGCTCGCCGAAAACAGCGACACGGCTCTCGAATTGCTAACATCGGATATCCCGATATGCGCCGACGAAGCCGCCGCGCCGGGCATTGAGATCGCCAGTTTAGTGCTGCGCTATCAGGCCATCAATATTAAGCTCGACAAAGTCGGCGGCATCACAGCGGCGCTTGCCGCAATCGCGCAAGCCCGTCAACTCGGCCTCAAGATCATGATCGGCTCTATGGTTTCCACATCACTGTCCATGGCGCCCGCTGCGTTGCTCGGCAATCTCGCCGACTGGGTCGATCTTGATAGCCCGCTGCTGCTTTCCCGCGATCGGCCGCACGGCATGAAGATCACCGACGGCTTCCTTGCGCCGCCAACGCCGGAACTATGGGGCTGAACCGCGACCAGGACGTCCCACCTTCGTCGACAAGGTATCTCGCGCCACCCAGACAGTAAGCGCCAGGCCGATCAACGACAGTCCCGCCATCGCGAGATAGCTCATGCCGGCGTAGTTGCCATAAAGTCGGCCCGCCAGCATCATGGTCAATCCCATCAGCACACCGGAACTCAGCGCCGAATGCAGCGCTTGCGCGCTCGCCGCCCGGTCAGCGCCGACCCGCTCCTGAATCGCATGCACGGTACCAAGGTGCGTCGCACCGAACGTCAGACCATGTAGCAACTGCAGAACAAAAAGAACGGCAAACGACGGGTCCACCGCCATCAAGGCCCAGCGGATGACCGCGCCGATCGCACCAATTGCGATCATCGCAACCGCACCAATCCGCGCCAGCACCCAACCGGCATAGGCAAACAGAACCACTTCAGCGACCACGCCGACGCCCCAGAGAACACCGAACCAGCGCCCATCAATGCCCTGCGCCTGCCAATGAATCGCGCTGAAAGCATAGTAGACCGCATGCGAAGCCTGGATGACGCCCCCTGCCAACATAATCATCAGCAGTCCGCGATGTTTCAGCGCGTCCTGGACATCACGCCAGTTCATCTTCTCTCTCCGCTTCGACGCTACCTCGCGCCGATCAGGCAGATACCAACCAGCCGCCAACGACAACACGCTGCCAGCAATCAAGATCGGCAGAATGGTGGCATTGCCGTATGCCGCGATGATCCAGCCCCCGCCGATATTCGCGACGATAAACGCAACCGACCCCCACAGCCGCATCCGGCCATAGTCCAGGCCTTTCTGGCGCACGCCCTGCATCGCGGCGACTTCCGCCAGTGGCATCAGCGCCAGGCTCGATATTTGAAACAGCGTAAAGAAGACCAGGATCATCCAGACGCCGGCGGAAAACATCAGTATGCACGCCGAAAGCAATCCGAAGGCGGCTGCGATGACCACCACCCGGCGCACCGATTGAGCCCGGTCGGCGGCGAAGCCGATCATCGGTGTCGCCGCAATCCGCACGAACAACGGCACCGACGTGACCAGCCCGATTTCAACCGGGGTCAGCCCTTGCCACTGCAACCACAATGGGAAGTATGGCAGCGACACGCCGAGCACGACGAAGATTGCACTGTAGAAAAGCGCAATCCGCCAGGCAAAAGACGTCGGCGATAGGTCAAGGGTCAACACGCATTCCTGATCGTCCGTTAAGAGCGCTATAAAAGAAGAGCCGACTTTTAGCCAATTCGCCGTCCATCCGCCACAATAGCGTTAGCCTTGCAATGGATTGCCGTTTGTCTCTTTCGCGAACGCCGAACCGCACGTAATGTCGCCTCCCAACCCGCACTGTAGGACCCCTGCACATGCCATTCTGCGACATCGCCACTGGCTCATCTCATGGCCGGCTTCATTTCACCCACAACGGCATAAAGACATCCGGTCCGCATCTGGTCCTGATCCACGGCGCCGGAGGCGAAGTGCGCTGCTGGCCGGCAACCTGGCGGCTAGCCGCTGCAGCGCAGGGCTCAGTCGGCTTGTCGATATCCAGGGATAGTGCACGCATCACCAACCACAGCGTTTATGCCATAGACCTGCCGGGACATGGTCGTTCAACGGGTCCGGCCCTCGATACCATCGACAGTCTCGCCGACACCGTCGAACAGTTCATCGAAGCGCAAGGCATCGAGCGCGTTGTCATTGTCGGTCACTCGATGGGCGGTGCCATAGCGCTGACGCTTGCCGCACGCAACAACCCACGCATCGTCGGACAGATCATCGTCGCCTCTGCCGCCAAGATTGGCGTCACCGACGACATCCTCAAAGGCCTCAAGAGCGACTTCGAAAAGACCGTCGACTTCATCGTCAAATACTCGTTCGATCGCGCATCGGGTCCGTTCTTTCCAAAGAAGGCACGCGAATACACCCTCGCAACCGGCGCCGATGCCACGCATGCCGACTTCCTCGCCTGCAGCACATTCGACCTGCGCAGCCAGCTCGGCGAGATCGCTTTGCCAACTCTCGTCATCGCTGCTGAAAACGATCGTATGATCCCGCATAAGCACAGCGCCGGTCTCGTCGAAGCGCTGCCAAACGGCCAGCTTGAAACCTTCACGGATTGCGGCCACTACCCACACCTTGATCGCACCACTCTCGTCGAAGCGCCAATCGCCAGCTTCTGCGCTGCACTCTGATCGCCCTGCGACTCGGTTTAGAGCCCTTCAGACTTAGATGGACCCATTCTGCCGAGCGGATTTGGCCTGAGATCAAGTGGACCGTCGCAGTACGTAGCGGTGCTACGGACAAGACGGGGCGCGCCGAGATCGGGGCAAATCCGCCCGGCCCATTTTCGGGTCGGTCATTCGAACACGATCATCGAGTGGGTTCGCAAACAGCGGCCGTCCAGGAAACACCCTTGGGCGTCGAACGGCTTGCCCGCAGCACCGCTGCGCGCCGCGCCGCCCTCCTGCTGGTCGACTCACCGTTTGCGAACAGAATTGACTCCATCTAAGCCTGCAGGGCTCTAGTCCCGCGCCATCGGTTCATCCGGTGCAACCGTCGCGACCAGCGACGCATCCAACGCCTCGTAGTCACCAAGCCCGATGGTCTCGTAGAGTTCTTTGCGGGTCTGCATCTTGTCGAGCATTTTGTGCGTGCCGCCATCGCGCTTCAACGCCGCCAGCAGTTCTTCCTGCGCCTTGTTCGCCACCCGCAACGTGCTGACCGGCCAGATCACGAACTTGTAGCCCATCTCGGCAAACTCGTTTGCCGTAAGATACGGCGTGCGTCCGAACTCCGTCATATTGGCGAGCAGCGGCGCATCAACCGCATCGGCAAACGCCTTGAACATGTCGACGTCCGTCAGCGCTTCTGGAAAAATCACATCTGCACCGGCCTCGAGAAACATCTTTGCGCGGCCGACCGCACCCTGGAACCCTTCCGATGCGGCCGCGTCCGTACGCGCAATGATCAGCATATGACGTCGCGCCGCCCTTGCTGCCGCAACCTTGGCTGCCATATCGCCGGCATCGGCCAACTTCTTATCATTGAGATGGCCACACTTCTTCGGCAGCAGTTGGTCCTCGATCTGCACCGCGGCAGCACCCGCGTCCTCGAACGTACGAACCATGTGCATGACGTTGAGCGCTTCTCCGTAACCGGTATCGCCGTCGACAAGAATGGGCAAGCCGGCCGCACGGTTGAGCTGGCGGATAAAGAACGCCACTTCGTCGACAGTGATGATGCCAAGATCGGGAATGCCCATCTGCGCCGTCATCGCAGCGCCCGACAGGTAGAGCGCCTCAAAGCCCGCATTCTTCGCCTGGATCGCGGCCATGCCGTTGTGCGCCCCCGGCATCTCGATGATACCCGGCTTTGCCATCAGCGCGCGCAAGCGCTCGCCGGCCGGTTCGATCGGCAATGAAGCAGCGGTAAGATATGTCATGACAGTTCGGCTCCCGAGACCATTGCGGATGCCATTTATACCACACGGCTAAGAGGTTGTGGCAGGCGATCACTACCGCTTCCACCAGCCAATTACGGCGTCATGTTCCGCCAGGTCGCATGGTCGTTGGTCATCACGACGAACAAGGTCAGCCAACTCAATCCGGACGGCATCACGATCTCGCCGGGCAGCTATGCGTAAAAAACGGTGACCGGCAGCTGGCGGTCAACCTGACGGAAGGCAAGATCGTCAACCTCAAGGTCGGGCAAACGACGGCGATTACCTTCTTCGGGCAGACCGCTCAGGGCTGCCCGTCATCGCCCAGCGCATTAGACCAGCCGGCTCTGCTCGACAGCTGCTTCGATGAAGCCCTTGAACAGCGGATGCGGCTCGAACGGACGGCTCTTGAGCTCGGGGTGAAACTGCACCCCAATAAACCATGGATGATCGGGATACTCGACCGTCTCCGGCAGTAACCCATCAGGCGACATCCCGGCAAAGCGCAGCCCGGCTTGTTCCAGGCGGTCGCGATAGTCCGTATTAACCTCATAGCGATGCCGGTGACGATCCGAAATCATCGTCGCCCCATAAATTTCCGCGATACGGCTACCTTCGACCAGGGCCGCGTCATAGGCCCCCAAGCGCATGGTCCCGCCCAGATCACCGCTTTGACCGCGCTGCTCAAGCTCGTTGCCGCGCATCCATTCGGTCATAAGACCGACCACCGGCTCGGAAGGTTCACCGAACTCCGTTGAGCCCGCCCCGGCAACGCCGGCCAGATTTCGCGCCGCTTCGATGCACGCCATCTGCATGCCAAGGCAGATTCCGAAATACGGCACCTTGCGTTCGCGCGCGAACTTGACCGCGAGAATCTTGCCCTCTGTGCCCCGCTCTCCGAACCCTCCCGGCACCAGGATGCCGTCAACGTGCTCGAGATGCGGTGCCGGATCTTCGGATTCAAAGACCTCAGCTTCAATCCACTCAATGTTGACCTTGACGTTGTTGGCAATGCCACCGTGCACCAAAGCCTCGTTGAGCGACTTGTAAGCGTCCTTGAGGCCGGTGTACTTGCCGACGATGGCAATCGTCACCTCGCCCTCCGGGTTGGCGATCGAATGACTGATCGTCTCCCAGCGCGTCAGGTCCGGCGCCTTCGCATCCTCCATACCAAAGGCGGCCAGCACTTCGCGATCGAGCCCCTCCTGATGATAGGCGAGCGGCACATCGTAGATCGTCGAGGCATCCAGTGCCTGGACAACGGCGCTCTCGCGCACGTTACAGAACAGCGCGAT
>JAGDYV010000041.1:0-16636 GCA_049116495.1 Hyphomicrobiaceae bacterium
CCTTGCCGGCCATCATCACGTCGGTGCCGCGCCGGATGCCATCAACGAGGCTTTCTTTGCAACCGTATTTGTTGTCGAATTTCGACTTCGTAACCGAGTCATTGACGTTAATCGCGGGAAACGGCAACTGGCCTTTTTCCATCAATTGATACAAGCGGTTAACACCCGTTGTCGTTTCCTCCGAAACTCCCTTGATGGCATCACGTTGCTTCGCGAACCAGCCAGGGCTCGCCGCCATGCGCTTCTTGATCTGTGCGAACAAGATCTCTTCTTCTTCGGACGTCGGGTTCGACAGGACGTCTTCACCGGCTTCTGCACGCGCACCGAGCAGGATGTACATGGTGGCGTCACCACCGTCGTCGAGGATCATGTTGGTTTGCTGACCGTCGGGCCATTGGAAGATCTGATCAGTGTAGGTCCAGTAATCTTCGAGCGACTCGCCCTTGATCGCGAATACCGGCACGCCGGTCGCAGCGATGGCGGCCGCCGCATGGTCCTGGGTCGAGAAGATATTGCACGACGCCCAGCGAATATCGGCACCCAGTTCGCGCAGCGTCTCGATCAAGACTGCGGTTTGAATCGTCATATGCAACGAGCCGGTGATACGCGCACCCTTCAGCGGTTTTGATGAACCGTATTCCTCACGCGTTGCCATCAAACCCGGCATTTCGGTTTCGGCGATGTCGATTTCCTTGCGGCCGAAATCGGCCAAAGATATATCGGCGACGGCATAGTCGTTGCTCATGAACAGTATCCTTTGAGAACAGAAGTTAGGCGCCATATACACTGGCCGCGACTAAGGATCAAGAAGATATAAAGACATCTTTATGTCTGCATGTGGCGCATAATCAGGGGCAAGCACCAAGGTGACGCCTGTTTGTGGCTCAAGGCCGCAGTCAGACAGGCGACGCCCACGCGTCATCTCATCAAGCTCTTGCTCGCAGAGCGCGCGCATAGCGGACTGAAATTGATAACAGCTGCCAGTTCATCTCAGCCATGATCGAGGGCCTCGATCGATCGGCGCCGCCACAGATGCCGTAAAATGTCCAATCTAACCCTGGAGCCGCCTAAACTTCGACGCAGCCTTCGCCGAAACCGGATTCGATGAGCGCTACCAAGGCGGCAAGCGCTGCATCTGCGTCGGGTCCGCGTACCGCGAGATTGATCGTTGTGCCGCAGCTGGCGGCGAGCATCAGCAGGCCCATGATCGACGTGCCGCCGACGCCTTGGCCATCCTTGGTCACAGTGATCTCGGACTGGAAGGTCTCGGCGCATTTGACAAATTTGGCGGAAGCACGAGCGTGCAGGCCTTTCTCATTGCGAATGAGAACATCGGCCGTAGCGTGATCAGTCATCGAACCTCATCGCGGATGGGAAAGGGTCACGACTGGTCAGTAAATCAAACTTGATGGCAGAACGCCACCGCGAGATATCGGCAGCAAGATCAAGTATCGCCGGCGAGCACCTGGCTGGCGACGCTGATGTATTTGCGGCCGGCCTCTTTGGCGGCGTTGACGGCATCCGAAAGCTGGCGTTCGCCGCGGATGCTCGCAAGCTTAATCAGCATCGGCAGATTGACGCCGGCAATCACTTCGATGTGGCTGTCGTCCATCACCGAAATGGCGAGATTGGAGGGCGTGCCACCAAACATGTCGGTGAGCACAACCGTGCCGTCGCCGGTATCCACACTTCGGATTTGTTCGAGGATGTGGCGGCGGCAAGCTTCACCGGGGTCTTCCGGTCCGATTGACACCGTCGCCAGCTGCTCCTGGCGACCGACGACGTGTTCCAGCGCCGCCCGAAACTCTTCGGCCAGACGCCCGTGGGTAACAATAACAATTCCGATCATGACAGGCTCACGTCCGATTGCTTGGTTCACCCGCGTCGCCGGTCGTGCTGGCAACGGGCCGGTCTTGACGACCCGATTCGCGAAACACTCATCTAACGTCAAGTCGTGACGCTACACAACGGCCCATTGCACTGCAATAGACGCACCAGTTGCGCATCGTCAGGCCATTCATTCCTGTGGCTCCCGCGCCTACGCTTGCGATCAGATCGTCCGATGGGCCATTGAACGCGCGAGCGCGAGCGCGATCTTTTCCAATGCCGCTGCTTCAAATGGTGCCACCTCAACGACATCGAAGCGCTGTCCGAGCAGTGTGACATGAGCGCCTGGATATTCCGGCATGCGGTCTATATCCGATTGGCTCAGATTAACCACCAGGACCAGCGGAATGTCGCGCACTGCCGGCACCGGCATAATCCCGATACCCCGGACCTCGAGCAGATTGCGTAGTGGTTCCGGCGGTGACGTCAGAACGGACCGTCCAACGGCGCTCAGCACCGTCTGGTCATCGCTGACCAAACGAAACGGCACAAGCGCGGTTTCGCCAGGAAGTTGTATGGGCCGACATATCGCCCTAAATGCCAGATCGGACTTACCCTGTCCCGATCCACCGCGCAGCAGAACCGCGCCACCATTGCGGGCAATTGTTGTGCCTGACAGAATTTGCGTCTCAGCGGCCACCGCTCAGCCTACTGCGCTTTGCCGGCGTGGTAGCATCCTTTGCTGGCAGACGTACCACGAAGCGAGCGCCGAGTGGCGGCGCATGGCGCTGCTCGCCAGCGGCCCCGGCTGCTGTACCGCTGGCCGGCGGCGGCAATATGTTCTCGGCCCAGATCTGGCCGGCATGAGCCTCGACGATCTCGCGGGAAATCGCCAAGCCCAGCCCTGAATTGTCCCCGCGGCTTGAATTTTCGGTGGGGCGATAAGTGTAGAAACGCGTAAAAATCTTTTCGATGTTTTCAGGATCGATGCCCGGGCCCTGATCTTCGACGACCAAGTCGACGTAATGTGGCTGACGCCGCAAGCGGACCGTTACGGTTCCGCCATCGGGCGTGAACGAAAGCGCATTCGACAACAGGTTCGTGAGGACCTGCTCGATGCGGCCGTCCTGACCCAATATCTGATAAGCATCCCGCTCGATCGCCGGCTCAATGGCAAGTTTGATTGCTTTGTTGTCGCCGCCTGCGATATCCCGATAGGTCTCGACCATGCTTTGGGTGACGGCTTCGAGCTGCACCGGCTCAAAACGCTGCAATGCCAGATCCGCGTCAAGGCGCGACGCATCGGCAACGTCTGAAATCAATTTGTTGAGGCGCTTCAGTTCAAGCTGTATCTGCTCGATGAATTCGTCGCGTTGTTGATCCGTTTTCAGGTAAATCAAGGCCTCTGCCGTCGAGCGTGCCGCGGTGAGCGGGTTTTTGAGTTCGTGGGCGACGTCGGCCGCGAACTTCTCACTTGCCTCAATGCGCCGAAACAAGGCGCGCGTCATTAACGCGAACGATCGCGCCAACTGGCCCACTTCATCGGCGCGTTCATCGAAGCGTGGCAATTCCTTGGCAGCCTGGATATCGTTTGTGACTTCATTGGCATATTGCGAAAGCTGGCGAACCGGTTCAGCAACCGTGCGCGCCAACAGGTACGACGCCAACAGGGCGGCAGCTGTCGCCCCCAAGACCAGCACCAGAACGGCAAAAAGCTCGTTTGCCTGTACGTCGTCGACGGCACCCGGTGCGGTTGACAGCAGCAGCACGCCGCGCACCTTGTCGCCGCGCATAATCGGCGTTGCCACCGAAACGATCTTTTGGCGCTTGCGCGCCAACATCATCAAGGCCGTCGACTTGCCTTCAAGAGCCTCCTGCACTTCCGGATAGAACCGGCCATTGGCGCGACCAATCTCCTTATAGACCCGCAAGTCCGAACTGATCATCAGCCACTGTACCAGCCGTGTCCAATTGTTCTCGGTCTTTGGTTTTCGGCCCGGCGGTTTGCCGTTCGGCTTGATTGGGACAATACTCTCGGGGCGCAAGATCTGCGATGAATCGGCAATCAGCACCCCGTTGACGTCGTAAACACGTGCCCGATTGGTGGTCTTTTCAAGCAGCGTTGGCAGTAACGGCACAATGATTTCGGGCTGAATTGAAAACTCTAACGCCGCAAACGGATTGTCGCGCAGCGGATCGCCTCCCGCATCGCTCGCGTCGTTATCGAGGCGAGCCTTGGAGGCGATTGCCGCCGCAAGGATATGGCTTTGCGCTCGCAGATGATCAATCTTGGCGTCGATCAGCCAGGAATTGAACTGGATGAGCCAAGTCAATCCCATTAGAAGGATGCCGAGGCCGAGCAGGTTTGACGCGATGATCCGGCGAAGCAGCGTCCGGCCGATGAAGCGCGAAAGAGAGGTCTTGCGCAGGAAGTGACCAATTGGCTCAAAATAGGGGCCAAGAACAGCGCTCATGCGCTCATGCCACTCACGATAACCGCTCAGGGTATAGCTCACGGCCCGCTGCACGCGAATGACACCGGCTTGGGCCCGCGCTGCGAGCCCCGCCGCGTATTCTTTCGCCGTTGCCTTGCCGTCCGTCTCGATCGCCATACCAGCCTATGCCGTGATCGCTTCAGCAGCGTCTCTAGCAGCCGCCGCTCGCTCATCCAGCCCGCCATCTGCCGTCGCCAATTCGACGAAATCGTGTCGGCAGATCAACGCTCCAATGTCCCCATACAAGCAGTACTGCTCGGCAACGCCGCGCAGTCTAGACTTCTTTGAAGCGGTAGCCGACGCCGTAGAGAGTTTCGATGACATCAAAGTTGTCATCGACTTGCTTGAACTTCTTGCGCAGACGTTTGATGTGACTGTCAATCGTGCGGTCGTCGACGTAAACTTGGTCGTCGTAGGCAGCATCCATCAGGGAATCGCGTGTCTTGACGACACCCGGCCGGGCTGCGAGCGCCTGCAGGATCAGGAACTCAGTGACCGTTAACGTAACGCCCTTTTCGCCCCAATGGCAGGTATGACGTTCCGGATCGAGGCGCAGTTGCCCACGCTCGATCACCCGGGTCGCTTCTTCCGGACTCATTGCCGTCTCACGTGCCTGGCCGCGACGGAGCACAGCTTTGACACGCTCAATCACCAGACGCTGCGAGAATGGTTTCGCAATATAGTCGTCCGCGCCCATCTTGAGACCGAACAATTCGTCAATTTCCTCGTCCTTCGACGTCAGGAAAATGACTGGCATATCTGAAATCTGGCGCATCCGGCGGAGCAGTTCCATACCATCCATGCGCGGCATCTTGATATCGAAGATGCCAAGGTCGACTGGATTTTCCGTCAATCCTTCCAGCGCATCAGTGCCATCGCTGTATGTGCGCACCTTGTAGCCTTCGGCTTCGAGCGCCAAACTCAGCGATTGCAGAATGTTCCGCTCATCGTCGACGAGCGCTATGGTGCTCTTTTCTTTCATAGATCTGTCGTCCCTGCGTTAATCATGGCGCATGTGCCAGGATCATGGCACCGATAGCAATAGGTCATAAGCCGAAGCCCACAGCCACAGACAGCTATCCTCCAAGAGGCTTCTTTAACCTAACCTGAACAACGCCGCTATGCCTAATGACGAGGTCAGCATGGCACTCTCGCGGAACAGCCCACGTCAGCCATGGCCGCGATCAGCGCCCCAAAGAGGCAATAACCAAGAAGCCATAACATCCTCAATCAAGCCATGATGTCGCAGGATAGAGCAGCAACGAATGTGCAGCACGCCGTGCAAACCTTCGTAAACGCCTGTAACCAGCCTGTTGGCTGGTCTTCCATCGACTAGCTGATCGTTTTGTGACGGACGAATTAACCGCCTAAAATACTCAGATATTAACGCTACGTTGTCAGTTTGATGGACTTGATGTTTACCTGCACCGAGTTATTCTTTGTCCCCTTCCGCATAAGAAATGCGGCACGCGCCACCGGAAAGGTCGTCGGCGTCGAGCTGGCACGGCAGCCAATCGACGTCAAATCAATGAACAGGCTCATCGCACGCCGGGCCCAAAATTCGCCCGTGGCATTGATGCCGAACAGGAATGTCACCCACGAGTCATGACCACCGAAACTTTCCCGCTGTCCTATGCGCCCGAATCCAACCGCAATAACGTGTTGGCCGAACTCGTCGAACTATCGGTTTGCAGAAACGAAGCACGGCTCACCCGTTATGGCGCGCTCGCGGTTGAAACCGGAGAGCACACCGGTCGCTCCGCACAGGACAAGTTTACCGTTCGTGACGCGATAACGGAAGACACGCTCTGGTGGGACAATAACAAGCCGATGTCACCCGAGCATTTTGATGTGCTCTACGAGGACTTCCTGGCCCACGCCAAAGACAAGGAACTGTTTATCCAGGACCTTTATGCCGGCGCCGACGAGGAATACCGCCTCAATGCGCGCATCTTTGTCGAGAAGGCTTGGCACGCACTGTTTATCCGCCACATGTTGCGCCGACCTGAGAGGTCTGACCTTGCCGGTTTCGCCCCCGAGTTTACCGTAGTTAACTTACCGAGTTTCCGCGCTGATCCTGCCCGACACGGCTGCCTTAGCGAAACCGTGATCGCCTGCAATTTCACCAAGAAGCTGGTCCTGATCGGTGGTTCGCTTTATGCTGGCGAAACCAAGAAATCAGTGTTCTCATACCTTAATTTCACGATGCCGGAAGCCGGTGTCATGCCGATGCACTGCTCGGCGAATGTTGGCGACAAGTACGATTCAGCCATATTCTTTGGCCTCTCAGGTACCGGCAAGACCACACTTTCAGCAGATCCGAACCGCGCCTTGCTTGGCGACGATGAGCATGGCTGGTCACCGAACGGCATCTATAACTTCGAAGGCGGCTGTTACGCCAAGACCATCAAGCTGTCGCAAGAGGCCGAGCCCGAAATCTATGCCGCCTCGAATCGGTTCGGCGCCGTTCTCGAAAATGTCATTCTTGACGAAGACACCCGCGAACCTGATTTCGATGACGGCCGTTTGACCGAGAACACACGGTCCGCCTATCCGCTCGATTTCATCCCGAACGCCAAGCCATCGAGCCAGGCCGGCCATCCGAAGAATATCGTGATGCTATGCGCGGACGCATTCGGCGTACTGCCGCCGATCGCCAAATTGACGCCATCGCAGGCAATGTATCACTTCCTGTCGGGCTATACAGCGAAGGTTGCAGGCACCGAGAAGGGCATGGGCAACGAACCCCAGGCAACCTTTTCGACGTGCTTTGGAGCGCCCTTCATGCCGCGCCATCCGAGCGTTTACGGCAATATGCTCCGCGACCTGATCGCGAAGCACGATGTTGCCTGCTGGCTGGTCAACACAGGCTGGACCGGCGGCAAATTTGGCGTTGGCAGCCGCATGCCGATCCAGGCAACGCGCGCTTTGCTGAATGCCGCACTCTCGGGTGACCTGCAGAACCACAAGATGCGCGCGGACCCGCTGTTCGGATTTGAAGTACCGATCTCACTACAGGGCGTCGATCCGGCGATCCTGACCCCACGCGATACGTGGTCAGACCCGGCCGCCTACGATGAGCAGGCGGAGGCACTGATCGCGATGTTCAACGAGAATTTCGAGAAGTTCTCAGCGCACGTCGATTCCGATGTCCTGCAGGCCGGCCCGGCACTGCAGGAGGCTGCGGAGTAATTGCAAGGCAGTTTAGGCTGCGAAACAAAGCAGGGCCCGACAACCATGCGCATTGGTCTTGTCCATGCCGTCCAGGTCGCGATCGACCCGATCAATCAGGCTTTTGCGGACCAGTGGCCAGACGCTGAGTGCATGAACGTACTTGATGACCGGCTGTCGGTGGACCGCGCAAAATCTGAGGCGCTTGCCGACGACGTCAGCGATCGCATTCATCGGTTAGCGCAGTATGCACGCGACGGCGGCGCTGACGCGGTGCTGTTTACGTGTTCGGCATTCGGTCCAGCGATTGCGGCTGCGGGCGAGGCGTTGGATGTGCCCGTCCTGAAACCCAATGACGCGATGTTTGAGGCTTCTCTCGCCTATGGCGATCGTATCGGCATGCTCGTTTCGTTTGAGCCGTCGGTTGCCTCACTGCGCCAGGAATTTGAAGAGTTACTCGACACGCGTGGCGCCAAGACAACGCTGAACGTGATCTGCGTGCCGGAGGCCATGGATGCGCTGAGAGCCGGCGATGGTGCGCGCCACGATGCGCTGCTGGCCGAAGCAGCCACGGGCCTTTCAGCATGCGGGGCGATCATGCTTGGGCAATTCTCGACAGCTCGCGCAAAGGCTGCTGTCGAAGTGGCAACCGGCAAGCCTGTGTTGACCAGCCCGGATACCGCCGTCGAGGCGCTCAAGCAATTGATCGGTTAAAGCGCAACCCGCCAGGCGCTGGCATGGTCGAGATCGGGCTCAACGCCGAGACCAGGCCCGGTCGGCAGCACGAATGCGCCATCAGCGATCCGCGGTGCCTGGTCCAGGAGGCTGGTGCGCAATGGATTGGGATTGACATCAACTTCGAGATAACCGCCGCCCGCAGCCGCGAGGACATGCGCCGAGGCCGTGAGCCCCAACGCGCCGCCAAGGTAGTGCGGGCAGAACAGCTGGCCTCGCGCGATCGCCGTCTGAGCTACGCGATAGACCATCGACACACCACCCCATTTCGCAATATCGGGCTGCACTACTCCGAGGAAGTCGGCGGCGGCGAAGGCCGCCTCGCCGCGCATATTTTCGCCGGCCGCCAGCGACATAGGTGCGTTGGCTGCAAGTTTCTGCCAATCGGTGGACCGCGCGTCCGCGGGCAGCGGTTCTTCAAGCCAGTCGAGGTTAACCGGCGCCAGCGCAGCCGCCATCTCGTGTGCCGCATCGAGTGACCAAACCTGATTGGCATCAGCCATCAGTGTCGCTGCCTCCCCGACCAACTCGCGAAGCTTTACGAACGCGGCGATATCGGCATCGCGACCAAAACCCACCTTGAGCTTAAAGGCGCGAAAGCTATCGGCAAGGGCTGCGGCCGCGAGGTCTTCGATCCGCTCGGCAACGATCCCGCTGGCGTAGGCCGGCAACGGATGGGGCGCATCCCGACCGCTCAGCGCCTGCCACAAGGGCAGGTCGGCGCGGCGTGCGACAAGGTCCCAGGCAGCCGCATCGAGACCGGCGATGCACTGGGCAAAGGGTCCGGGCTCGCCACATTGAATCGCGAGCAGGCGAGTCGCCGCGCTCAACTGTTCAAACAGGTCCGGCGGCGACACAAATGTCTGGCCGGTGATCAGCGCATCGAACACGCCGGAGAGCAGTCGGGCGCGATGCTCCGCGCCACCCGGCGGCCAATTGGCGAACACTTCACCCCACCCATGCGCGCCGTCTCGATCCTCAAGCCTGACAAGAACGGCGGGCCGACTGGTCTGTACGCCAAACGCGTTGCGCCGTGGCCTCGCAATTGGTGCGGCAAGCAGCACGACGTCCAGTTTTGTGAGATGGATTTCGCTTGGTAGCGGCATAAAGCGGTGCCTCGGTGGTGCCCTGGCTAGCGAAAATCGTCTGTAGTCAACAGCGCATCGAACGCAATGCCGGCGGCCGCGAACGCGTCAGCGGCACCTTCCTGTCGATCAACGATCGTCAGCACCATCGCGATTTCGCCACCCGCCTGCCTGAGCACATCAACGGCCTTCAATGCCGATCCGCCGGTCGTGGTAACGTCCTCAACGACGACGAGGCGCTTGCCTGCGAGTGTTTCCGACGCTGCCAGCCCCTCAATCAAGGCCTGTGTGCCGTGTTCCTTGGTCTGCTTGCGCACGAAAAACGCAGGCAGCGGCGTGCCCTGCACGCTCGATACGGCGGTCACAGCCGATGCCAGAGGGACAGCGCCCATTTCCAAGCCACCGATCATATCGACGTTTTCATCAGCGAGCCGTTGACAGACGAGTTGCCCGATTAAATGCGCGCCTTCTGGATGAAGCATCGTCGGCTTCATGTTGAAATAGAACGATGAAGTCCGCCCTGACGCCAATTTCGTTTCGGCGCCGGATTGGAACGATCGCTGCTTGACGATCTCGACCAAGCGCGCCCGATGCGCTGCATTCAGTTGTTTGCCCATGTGCCTAGGTCTCCCATTCGACATCGCGTATGGTTGCTCTTGCAATCGGGCTTCGCAAGGTGCGCCGTGCACGTCAAGGGCAAGCATCGAAGCAGCTGTGGGCGAAGCAGGCCGCGAAAGATTTGCAATTGCCGGGCGAATTGTGCGAGGGCAGAGCCCATCGACTTCATCGTCAGCGCTCCGGCTTTCCTTGAAACGCGGGCCCAGCGCTGCCACAGCCACGGCGGCTTAGCCATGACACTTCTGGAAATCATTGCCCTGCTCATCGGGTTTTCGGCGATCGGCGGCCTGATCAACTATCGCATCCTGAAGCTGCCGCACACCATCGGCCTCGTTGTCGTGGCGCTCGTCGCTTCCGGTGTCGTGCTCGCGCTCGAACACCTAAATCCGGGCCTTGGCATCCAGAAGACGATCGCCGACGCGATCGGTGAGGTCGATTTCCAGAAAGTCGTGCTCGAAGGCATGCTGTGTGCGCTGCTGTTCGCCGGCGCCGCCCACGTCGACATGACCGAACTGGCGGAGCGCAAATGGTCGATCGGCCTGATGGCGACAGTCGGCGTGATCACGTCGACGTTCATCGTCGGCGGCGTGATGTGGACCTTGGCCAAGGGCCTCGGCTTCGAGATGCCGTTTATTTGGGCGCTGATTTTCGGCGCGTTGATCTCGCCAACCGACCCAGTGGCGGTGCTCAGCATCCTCAAGACGGTCCGCGTGCCGCGCCTGCTGCAGGCCAAGATCGCCGGCGAATCCCTGCTCAACGACGGCGTCGGCGTTGTTGTCTTCGCGATCCTCGTCGCCATCGCAACCGGCGGCGGTGCCCACCACGGTGCCGGTGATCCGATTGATGCCGCCGATGTCGTGGTCCTGTTCGCCCAGGAGGCGCTTGGCGGGGCCGCGCTCGGCATGATTGCCGGGCTCGTGGCGTATTGGATGATGCGCGCCATCGATGAACACAACATCGAAGTGATGATCACCATCGCCCTGGTCACCGGCGTCTACGCGATCGCCCTGCGTCTGCACGCGTCCGGCCCGATCGCCGTCGTGGTTGCCGGCCTGTTCATCGGCAACCACGGCGCGCGTTTCGCGATGAGTTCGAAAACCCGCCAGCACGTGTTCCAGTTCTGGGAACTGACGGATGAGATCCTCAACTCGGTGCTGTTCCTGCTGATCGGCCTCGAGGTCCTCGTCGTCACGTTCAGCCCGCAGCATGTCGGCCTCGCGATCATGGCGATCCCGGTCGTTCTCGTGGCGCGCCTGATCGCGGTGTCGATCCCGATCCTGGCGTTGCGCAATTTCACGGATTTCGAGACCGGCGCGATCCGCATCCTGACCTGGGCCGGCCTGCGCGGCGGCATTTCGGTCGCGCTGGCGCTGTCGCTGCCCAATAATGAATACAAGCCGGCGATCCTGACGATGACCTACGCCGTTGTTGTGTTCTCGATCCTGGTGCAGGGCATGACGGTTGAAAAGCTGGTCAGCTCGATCATCAAGGAAGCGCGCGACGACCCGGACCATCCGCTCGATGCGACGGCTGAGGAAATCGAGGACGCGGCGCGTGCCACCGCCGCGATTGCGCCGGAAAGCGCGCCGCAGTTGATCGACAAAGGCGGCAAGCGGGCGCAGCGGCGGGCGCGGGGGAAGGCGAAGGGTTAGACGTTACCGACTAGGAACGGTGGGCGCGTGCCATCGACGCAATCGCATCGGCCGCCGTCGCGAGGTGCGCCGCGTGGGTGAACCCCGACTTGCGCCGGGGCTTGAGGTCGTGGTCGCCGTCTTCGAGCCAGACGACGCGGATGCGCGGGTCGAGCGTATAGCCCTCGACTTCCGCGCGGCTGCCGAGCGGGTCGCGCGTACCCTGCACGATCAGCGCCGGGTAGTCGAACGTTTCGAGATGCGCGGTGCGCAGACTCTCCGGCTTCTTCGGCGGATGGAACGGGTAGCCGAGGCAGACGACGCTGGCGATCTGTCCGGCCGCATACAGTTCGGGCGCGGCGAGGCTCGCGACGCGTCCGCCGAGCGACTTGCCGCCAATCAGCAGCGGCAAGCCGTCGCCGGTCTCCTGCGCCAGCGCCTCGACGGCGGCGACGTATTCAGGCACAAGCTTGTCGCCACGTGGCGCCGGGCGGAGCTTGGCCCCGGTTCGGCGCGCCGCCATGAAGCCGAACTCGAAGCGCGCGACGCTGAGCCGCCGGTCGACCAGCAGGCCTGCAAAATCGTTCATCCACGGATGGTCCATTGGCGCGCCGGCGCCATGCGCCAACAGCACCCGCGCGATCGCGCCGTCGACTCGGTCATGCAGGAACATCGTGGCCTCCCACGGGTGACGTGATAAGAGGTGACATCCGATTTCCCTCCATCCTGGACCTGCCCATGCCCTGGCTCATTCTCGCCGCCACCATCGTGCTCGAAGTGATCGGCTCGACGATGATGAAAGTCTCGAACGGCCTTACGGTTTTCTGGCCGTCTGTGGCCGTGTTCGTCTGTTATAGCCTGTCGCTCGCCGGTCTCACGATCGTGCTCAAGTATATCGACCTGTCGGTTGCCTACGCGATCTGGTCCGGGGTCGGCGTCGCTCTCGTCGCGCTGATCGGGATCTTGTACTTCAAGGAGCCGGCGACCGCCCAGCGCATGCTCTGCCTACTGCTGATCATCGTTGGTGTCGTTGGCCTACAGATGGCGTCGGGTGACCGCGCCACGTAGTCGCGCATGGCGGCGCAAGCGGGACCAATCACGCGCCCTGTCGAGAGGAACAGCCCCCCAAACCCTCCAGCTTTTGCAAGTAAATTGGGTCCGGCAAGTCTTCTCTGGGGCGGTGGCGGGGCCAGGGCGGCGGCCCTTGGCGCGCAGCACACCCTAAGCCGCCAGCTCTCCCGCCAGGCCCTGCCCGATCAAGGCGCGGGTCTCGGCGACACCGTAGAGCGCGATGAACGAGCCGAAGCGTGGACCCTGGCTCTGGCCGAGTAGAACCTCATAAATTGCCTTGAACCAATCGCGCAGCTTGTCGGCAAAGCCGTGGGTCTTGCCGATCTCGAACACGATCGTCTGCAACGCCTCCGCTGTGGCCCCTTCCGGCACATCAGCGAGCGCGGTGTCGAGCGCGGCAAGCGCGGCGCGTTCCTCGTCGGTGGGTGAACGAAACGTCTTGGTCGGCTTCACGAAGCTGTCAAAGTAGCGGATCGCGTAGCCGACCAGTTCATCGAGCAGCGGGTGTGTCTCAGGGCTCGCGTCCGGAGCCATGCGCTGGATGAACCCCCACAAGACAGCCTTGTCGTGCGCGTTCGAGGCCGACACCAGGTTGAGCAGCAGCGCGAAGCTGACCGGCAACTTGGTCGTCGGCGGCGCGCCGGTATGGATATGCCAGGTCGGATTGTCGATCTGCTTTTCCGATGCTTCCTCGCCAAATTTGGAAAGGAATGTGAGGTATTCATCGACCGCCTTCGGGATCACGTCGAAGTGCAGCTTCTTGGCCGATTTCGGCTTCTGAAACATGTAGAGCGACAGGCTCTGCGGGCTGGCGTATTCGAGCCATTCCTCAATCGTGATGCCGTTGCCCTTGGATTTCGAGATCTTCTCGCCGTTCTCATCGAGGAACAACTCGTAATTGAAGCCCTCGGGCGGCGTGCCGCCAAGCGCGCGACAGATCTTAGATGACAGGTTAACCGAATCGATCAAGTCCTTGCCGGCCATTTCATAATCGACACCAAGCGCCGTCCAGCGCATCGCCCAGTCGGCCTTCCACTGGCATTTCACGTGGCCACCGGTGACCGGCGTCGTGACTTCGTCTACCGTTTCGGGATCAACGTAGGTGACCGTGCCGGCATCGACGTCGCGCGCGATCATCGGCACCTGCAGCACCTTGCCGGTGCGCTGACACACGGGCAGAAACGGCGAATAGGTCTGCTGGCGCGCCTCGCCGATGGTCGGCAGAATGATGTTCATCACCTTGTCGTAGACGGCGAGCATCTTGAGCAGCGTCGCATCCATCATGCCGGACTGGTAGCATTCGGTCGCCGAGAAGAACTCGTACTCGAAGCCAAACTGGTCGAGGAACCGGCGCAACCGGGCGTTGTTGTGATGCGCAAAGCTCTCGTATTCATTCGAGAATGGATCCGGCACCTTAGTCAGTGGCATATCGAGATACTGGCCGAGCATCTCCTGGTTCGGCACGTTGCCGGGTACCTTGCGAAATCCGTCCATATCATCGGAAAAGCAGATCAACCGGGTCTTGCGCCGGCCCTCGGTGAGCACCTCGAACGCGTGCCGCACCATGCTGGTGCGCGCGACCTCGCCGAACGTGCCGATATGCGGCAGGCCGGATGGACCGTAGCCGGTTTCGAAAACAACGGTCTTGTCGCCGCCATCTGGCGATTTTTCGAGACGCTTGATCAGTCGGCGCGCTTCCTCGAACGGCCACGCACGGGCCTTTCCGGCGATCTCAGCAAGGTTCTCAATATCGGACATCACAGCCTTCCCGGCTCTCAAATCAGGCCCCGACCGCATAACCTATTTTGCGACGTGGTCAAACCGATAGTTCCGCCGTAGCGCTTTTATGCCAGCCCAAGGTGTGCCATTTTTCACAACCAAAGCGCAAAGCGCGGCCTCGCAAGATGGGCCGCCACAGGGAGACCAGTAGCATGACGCAGTCCGGCCATATCGTTTTCAGTCAGATGGACGAGGTCATGTTCGGCAAGCCCGCAGGCCTGTCCGTCGCGCAGCTCGCCGAAAAGCTTGGCGCAACACGCATATTCCTGATGGTCAGCGGGACACTCAATCGCGAGACCGACGAGATCGAAAAGCTGCGCCAGGCCCTCGGCAACAAGTGCGTCGGCACCTTCGATAATATGCCACCGCACACACCGCGCAGCGCCGTCATCGCCGCCGCCGATCAGGCACGGGACTGTAACGCTGACCTGATCGTGACATTCGGCGGCGGCTCGATCACCGATGGCGCCAAGGCGGTGCAGCTGTGCCTTTCGAATGACATCCGAGCGGCCGACGACATGGATGCGCTGATGCCGGTCACCGGACCGGACGGCGTGGTTGGCCTGCCGCCCGGCCTGAAGGCCCCGACGGTGCGCCAGATCACCATCCCGACGACGCTGTCAGGCGGCGAGTTCAGCGGCATTTCCGGCGTTACGGACGAGCGCACCAAGGTCAAGACGCTGGTCCGGCATCCAGCGATCATTCCGCAAGCGGTGATCCTCGATCCGGCCGTGACGGTGCACACGCCCGAGTGGCTGTGGCTGTCGACCGGCATCCGCGCTGTCGACCACTGCGTCGAGGGCATCTGTTCCGGCGAGGCGCACCCTTACGGCGACGCGCAGGCGCTGCAAGGCCTGGCGCTCCTTGCCCAAGGGCTGCCGCGCGTGAAGGCTGATCCGAGTGATGTGCAGGCGCGGCTCGACTGTCAGATGGGCACCTGGTTGTCGATGGGACCGCTCGCATCGGGCGTGCCGATGGGCGCCAGCCACGGCATCGGTTACGTGCTCGGCGCGGTGTTCGATATCCCACACGGCCACACGTCGTGCATCATGCTGCCGGCGGTAATGCAGTGGAACAAATCGGCCAACGCTGCGCGCCAGGAGCTGATCGCCACCGCGATGGGCCGGCCTGGCGAAGACGCAGCCGTCGTGCTCGATGAATTCATCGGCGGGCTCGGCATGCCGCGCAGTCTGTCGGCTGTCGATGTCGGCACGGAACATTTCGAGCGCATCTCCGAGCAGGCGATGGGCACGCCGTGGATCCCACGCAACCCACGCCCGATCCCAACGCCGGCGGAGGTACGCGAGATACTGGAGATCGCGGTTTAATGCATGTCGCATCACATCAGATTCACTATAAAGGCCGCAACAGCGGCCCGGACCCCGCGTGCGAAGCACGCAACCCCCGGGCATGGCGCCGCCCTCAGCGTGCGAAGCATGCTAACGCATGCCCGGTGGAGGCCCCGAGCGTAGCGAGGGCATAGCCGTGAGCCCAAAGGAGCTAAGGCGAGGAGCATTTTATGCGACGCGCATTACAGCGTGTGCAGGCGGCGATACCCGACGCATAACCTGACAGTCCCGGCACGGTCATTGCCCGCGCCGCATGATCGGCGGCGCCATTGCGCTTCGCCTGCGCGCCGATTGTGACGCCTGTTTCAACATCTGCTCCGTGCAACGTCCGTGGACAATATCCGAACGCTGACCAAGCCGTTGAGGCATCGCTTTACCGACCGACAAGCATCCACCAAAACACGACAACGATATCCAATATCAATTGCATGCGCACAATCTGTTGACTGGTGGATCTTTTGTAACGCTCAGCCGTTAAGCATTGAAGTTTAAGAATTTTTCATATTGCTTACAGCGTTTTGTCGCCCTCCTTCACTCATGGTGAGCCCATCGCGACTCCGCGAGAATTAGATTGGGGATCGTGCGCACAAGTGCGTCTCAGAAGACCAGCTTGTTCGCCGATAAAGGGGTGGAGGACACCGAATGCAAAAGAAGATTTGGCGAACTAGTCCGTGGCGGCAATTCGCGGTGGCAATCGTCGGCGCAGCCGTGATCACCGTCGGCATAAGCGGAACGACGATGGCGCAAACCAGCGACCCGGTCGCCGACCGCGTCACGGCAAACGAAGGCCGCATTGACGCCAACGGCAACCGTATCACGGAAAACGAAGCCAACATCGAGACGAATAGGCAGGGCATCGCGGCGAACACGGAAAG
>JAGDYV010000042.1:0-26384 GCA_049116495.1 Hyphomicrobiaceae bacterium
TGATATTCGTGGATGTTCATGACGCCCTATCCGCGTTTGTTTCGGTTTCGGGAGGGCGAAGCCTCCCATCCATCATGACCGGTCCGAACCGGCCATCCGCATGCCAGTCTAATGATCAAGCCTTGGCTGTAGCTATCGCTTCAATCTCGACGCGGGCGCCGAGTGGCAGGCCGGCAACCTGAATGCAGGACCGCGCCGGAAACGGCTCGACCATGTATTCGGCATAGACCTTATTAACGTCGGCGAAGTCTGCCATGTCGATTAGGAAAACGGTGCACTTGACAACGTCTGAAAACGTCAATCCGTCTGCTGCAAGTACGCGTTTGAGGTTTTCCAGACATTGCCTGGTCTGGGCACCGATATCACCGTCGACGAGTTTGCCGCTCTCCGGGTCCATGTGGACTTGGCCTGAGAGGTAGACCACGCCGCCACTCTTGATGGCGATCGAATACGGTCCCACACCGCTCATGCCTTCGGGTTTCAGGGCCGTTTTGGTCATGGAAAATATCCTTTATTTTCTGACGTTTGTTTTGGAATTCTCGCCTTGGCAGGGCGTTAAGGCGCAAGTTGCGGGGCGCCGACCTGGCTCGATACTTGTCGCCATGACAGATTTTTGAGAGCGGATTGGACGAAACGTCATTTGCCAAGAAAAGGTGGGCAGCCGCGCTTGGCGATTGCCCACTTGTCAATTGTGTCAGGCTCCGAGATTCGGTGCGATCTGCTGGCAGGCCTCAACGAGGCCTTTGACGGATTCCACTGACTTCATGAACATCTGCCGTTCCGCGGTGTTGAGGTCGATCTCGACAATGCGCTCGACGCCGCCGGCACCGATGACAATTGGAACCCCTACATAAAGGCCCTTGATGCCAAACTCGCCATTGAGCATGGCCGCGCAGGGCAACACGCGCTTTTTGTCCTTGAGATAGCTCTCGGCCATCGACACGGCCGACGATGCCGGTGCGTAGAAGGCCGACCCGGTCTTGAGCAGTGCGACGATTTCACCGCCGCCGCTGCGCGTACGCTGGACAATTTCGTCGAGCCGGGCCTGTGAGATCCAACCCATTTTGACGACATCGGTCAGCGGAATGCCGGCGACGGTCGAGTAGCGAACCAGCGGCACCATGTCGTCGCCGTGGCCACCAAGCACGAACGCCGAGACGTCTTCGATTGAGACGTTGAGTTCATCGGCAATGAAATGCCGGAAGCGGCTCGCATCGAGCACGCCGGCCATGCCGACAACGCGCTCAAACGGCAGGCCAGATGCTTTCTGGAGCGCCCAGACCATGGCATCAAGCGGGTTCGTGACCACGATCACAAAGGCATTCGGCGCATATTTACGGATACCGGCGCCGACCTGCTCCATGACCTGCAAGTTCTTGGCGAGGAGGTCGTCACGGCTCATGCCGGGCTTGCGCGGGAAACCGGCCGTGATGATGCACACGTCAGCGCCTTCAATATCGGCGTAGCTGTTGGTGCCCTTGAGTGAGCTGTTGAACCCTTCCGGGCCGCCTGATTGGGCGAGATCAAGTGCCTTGCCTTGCGGAATCCCTTCGGAAATATCGAACATAACGACATCGCCAAGTTCCTTTAGTCCGATCAGGTGGGCCAATGTGCCGCCGATCATGCCGGCACCGATCAGTGCAATTTTTGCGCGCGCCATGTGCTAATTCTCCCAGAATGCGTGCCGCAGCGGTCTGTCGACTGACATATGCAACCTTACCCCAGCCAGGGGCTTCCGCTCGGCTTCGATGTTGTATCCGATGGTCAAATGGCGCTGCGATCCGTCAGCAACGCCCAATCCACCTCGTTGGTTAAAGCGAATCCGGGCCGGCATCAAGCGGTCGTGCCGTTAGTCAAGCGAAATTGCTCGTCAAACCCCCAATCGTGGTGGCATCACCTTTCATTAACCATACCATTTAACGACCAGTTCAGCGGTTCCGCGTAGGCTGCGCGGCATTGTGTTTCGCGTAGCAAAGGCCTGGGCGTATGATTCCTGACGTCTCGATCATCGTGGTGAACCGGGATACGCGCGACCTTACGCTGGCGTGCCTCGAGGCCATCCGCCGAACCACGCGCAAGACGACCTACGAATTGATTGTCGTCGACAACAAGTCCTCCGACGGTTCGCCGAGTGCCATTCGGCAGCATCAGCCCGACGCGACGGTGATCGCGCTGCACGAGCATGTCGGATTTGGCCCAGCCTGCAACCTGGCCTGCAATCAGGCTGGGCGACAGGCAAAGGGCCGCTACGTCCTGTTTCTTGATGCGCGTGCCGTCGTTCAGGATGGAGCGATCGACCGGTTGGTCGCATTTGCCGGTTGCACGCCTGATGCGCGGATCTGGGGTGGGCGTACACTCAATGCGGACCGCTCACCCAATGCTTTATCGTGCGCGGCGCGGATGACTCCTTGGCGACAGTTCTGCCGGGTTGTTGGCCTCTCAGCGTTGTGGCCGGGTAGCAGCCTCTTTAACGGCGAGGCCTATGGTGGCTGGCAGCGCGACAGCGTTCGTGTCGTCGATATCGTTTCCAGTGGCTTTTTGTTGATTGAGACCGCGTTCTGGCGACAGCTTGGCGGATTTGATCCGGCCTACTTTGCATACGGCGAAGACGCCGACCTTTGCCTGCGGGCCAAGAAACTCGATGCGACGCCGTTGATCACGCCGGACGCTGAAATCGTGTTGGACGAGCATGCGGCACCCAGACCGTCTGGTGACCACCTGGCGAACGTGTTGGCGGCCCAATCCACTCTGATCCGTAAGCATTGGTCGCCGGGTCGGCGATGGATCGGTCATGCATTGTTGCGGACGTTACCGCTGACCCATTGGCTGGCGGCACAGTTTGGCCGAAGCAAGATTGAAGCTGGTGTCTGGTCAGCAGCCATCTGTTCACACAAGGCTTGGGGTGGCGGCTACCGTTCGCCCCCTGTTGCCCGTGCTTGGGCATCGAACGGGGCGTTGAGCGCCGCCGCGCTGCGACCCGACGCCGGACACGACTCAACGGCCATGCGAAACGAAACGGTTTCAAGCGTTTAACGTCTCATTTACCATAGCGGTAGTCGACGATGGCATTGCCACAGTCTCGGCCTCGAACTTGCTCATAGCGTTGCAAGGAGCGGTGCGCATTGCGCGTGCCCTGCCCGTCGCCGAAGCAAGTGAGCGCAACCATGTTCGAGATCGACCGCAACCACCCCTGGCCGCCGGGCCTCAATCTGACGAGTGCGCGGGCAGCGTTGAAGGCGATGGAGCGTGACATGAGGCGCGTGCCGCAACTCGCCGAGGTTGCGCGTGCCCTCAAGGATGCCCTGCAGGCAATCGACCAGGCCGAAGCCAAATCGCCGAAGCGCCTTGGTGACGGCGTCGTTACGCACTCCCGCTTCATTCCAGCGCAAACAGACTGACACGGTCAATTACGCCGCCGCTCGTTTCGCCTTGGCGTCGTCGCGGATCATGTCGGCGGCCTTTTCGGCGATCATGATCGTCGGCGCGTTGGTATTGCCGGACGTCATCGTCGGCATGACCGACGCATCGATAATGCGCAGCCCGCCAAGGCCATGCGCCCGCAGCCGCTCATCGACCACCGCGTTCGGGTCCTGGCCCATCTTGCAGGTCCCGCAGGGGTGAAAGATCGTCGTGCCGGCCTTGCGCGCAAACGCCATCATGTCGTCGTCGCTGGTCGCCTCGGTGCCAGGTGCATGCTCCTTCTTGAGGATTTGCGCAAACGGCTCTTGCGATGAGATCCGGCGCATCATGTGCATGCCCTTGAGCAGCACGTCGCGATCCTTCTCCTGATCGAGATAGTTAGCGAGGATGGCCGGCTTCTCCCGCGGATCGGCGTTCTTGATGCGGATGTGGCCGCGGCTCTCGGGCCGCAGCTGGGCGATCGAAGAGGTCACGCCGTTAAAATTGTGCAGCCCCTGGCCCGGCCCGACGGCGGACAGCGGCATGAAGTGGATTTGCAGATCCGGCGCCTCGAGATCGGCATGCGATTTGGCGAAGACGCCCGCAACGCCGGCGCCGATTGTCAGAATACCGCGGCGCTGGGTGATGTACTCCATACCGGCGCGGAACTGATTCCAGCGGCTGTGCCAGACGTTGTTGAGGCTTGCCGGCAGCGTCACTTCATAGACGAACCGCGCGTGAAAATGGTCCTGCAGGTTCTCACCGACGCCGGGCATTTCCTTGGCAACATCGACGCCCGCGTCGCGCAGCACCTGGCCCGGCCCGATGCCGGATACCTGCAGAATCTGCGGGCTGCCGATCGCGCCGGCGCAAAGCAGCACCTCGCCGCCCGCTTTGATCGATTTCGCCGTAGCGGCATGGTCGAAGGAAACGCCGGTGACACGGCCATCGGTGATGTCGAGCTTGCTGACGTTGGCGTCGGTGATCACCGTCAGGTTGCGCCGCGCCATGGCCGGTTTCAGATAGGCGACGCCGGTGGATGAGCGCCGGCCGTTCTTCGTCGTCAGCTGATAATAGCCGGCGCCTTCCTGTTCAGCGCCGTTGAAATCCTTGGTCGCCGGAATGCCAGCCTGGACGCAGGCGGCGATATAGGCTTCGCAGATCGGATTGTTCATGCGCACATCAGAGACGCCGAGCGGGCCGCCGGCGCCGTGCAGGTCATCTTCGCCGCGTTCGTTGTCCTCGGCCTTGCGGAAATAGGGCAACACGTCCTGGTACGACCAGCCGGCATTGCCGAGCTGGCGCCACATGTCATAGTCCTGCTTCTGTCCGCGCACATAGAGCAGTCCGTTGATCGCGCTGGTGCCGCCAAGCACGCGCCCGCGTGGCCATGGCACGACGCGTCCGTCAAGATGTGGTTCCGGCCCGGCACCGAATTGCCAGGTCACCGAGTCGTCGAGCATCGTGCGGTAATACCCGGCCGGCACATGAATCCACGGATTGCTGTCCTTGCCGCCGGCCTCGAGCAGCGCGACGGAGACGCCCGGATCTTCCGTGAGACGATTGGCGAGCACGCAGCCCGCCGATCCGGCACCAATAATGACATAATCAAACGTCTCGCCGCCTTGTACGGTTGCCATGTTATTGTGCGTCCTTATTCATCATTCGATAGGTCTTGATCACCTGGCCGTCTTCTTCCTGGCCAAAGCCGGCGCCGGACGCGTTGAGGAAGTTCTGATGCGCGGCGGCGGCGAGCGGCAGGCCCATGCGCATCGCGCGACCGGCGTCGAGCACGATGCCAAGATCCTTGACGAAGATATCGACGGCACTGACGTTGCGGCCGGTCTGCTTGACCATCTCGGGGCCACGGTTCTGCAGCATCCAGCTCGACGCCGCCGAGCCGGAGAGAATCTCGAGGGCGAGCGCGGCATCGATGCCGGCGCGTTCGGCAAAGGCCAGTGCCTCGGCGGCAACCGCAATGTGGACGCCGGCCATGAGCTGGTTGACGGTCTTCATCGCCGAGCCCTGGCCGACCGTCTCGCCAATGAAATAGGTGTTTGAGCCCATCGCCTTGAGCACGCCTTCGGTCTTTTCATAGGCCGGTTTCGGGGCGGCGGCCATGATCGTCAAGGTGCCGGATTCGGCGCCGACGATGCCGCCGGAGACCGGTGCGTCGATCAGCGGGTGGCCGGCGGCCTGGCAGCGCTCGGCCATGGCTGCGGCGCGCTCCGGGGCACAGGTCGAGCACACGATCACCGGTGCGCCGTCGGCGAGCGCGGCGAGACCGCCGGCATCGAACAGCACGTTTTCGGCCTGATCCGCGTTGACCACCATGACGATCAGCGCATCGGCACCGTCAGCGGCTTCGGCGACCGAGCCGGCGGCGTGTCCACCGGCCGCAGCCAGTGTTTCGACAGCTGCCGCATTGAGATCAAAGCCGACAACCTTGTACTGCTTGGCGACGAGCTGCCGTGCCATCGCCGCGCCCATCGCGCCCAGTCCGACAAACCCAATCCTATGCATGTTTTTTCCTTGTCTTGGGAACGATCCGCAACTTAGCGAGTCGGTGCTGGCCGCGCCAGTGCGAGGGTGCCGCTCTCGCGCTCCCGCCAAAGGGCATAACCCTTTGGAAACCCGAGCGGGTCCACGGACGAAGTCCCTGGCCGGGATGAGGGAAGGGCTGAAAGCCCTTCGCCGTTCGGCCGCAGGGCGAGCGAAGTCAGCTGACAACCTCGGCAAGTTCCAGCGCGGCATGCAGCAGCACGCTGCCGCCGGCCTCGGCCCATTCCTTGGTCATATCCTCGGCTTCGTTGTGGCTGATGCCGTCGACGCACGGCGTGAATACCATTGCGGCCGGGCCGACCATCCCCATATGCACGGCATCATGGCCGGCGCCCGATGTCACGTCGCGATGCGAGTAGCCAAGTTTCTGCGCCGCGCCCCGGACGGCGGCGACGCAACGCGCATCGAAATCGAGCGGTGCGGTGTCGAAGATTTGCGTGATCTCGGCAGTCACGTCGCGTTTCGCGCAGATCTGCGGAACGGCTTCGCGCAGCGCTGCGTCCATCGCATCGAGCGCTGCTTGATCGGGATGCCGGAAGTCGACGGTCAGGAACACGCGGCCGGGAATGACGTTGCGCGAGTTCGGTTCCGATTGGACCATGCCAACGGTGGCGCAGCCGCCCGGTTGGTGCGCCATGCCGATCGCGTTGACCTTCTCGATGATGCCGGCGGCGCCGAGCAGCGCATCCCGCCGGCGCGTCATCGGTGTCGGGCCGGCATGGCTTTCGAAGCCTTCGACCGTGATTTCGTACCATTTCTGGCCATTGGCGCGGGTGACGATGCCGATGTCGATTTCGTCTTCTTCAAGGAACGGGCCTTGCTCGATGTGTGCTTCGAGGAACGCATGGAACGGCCGGCCGCTGACCGGTGCGTCGCCGGCATAACCGATACGCTTGAGTTCATCGCCGAGCTTGTTGCCGTCCTCATCTTCGCGGGAATGTCCGAACTCCAGATCAAACAGGCCGGCCGTCACCCCTGATGCGACCATCGCAGGGGCGAAGCGCGAGCCCTCTTCGTTGGTGAAATTGACAATCTCGATCGGATGTTTGGTCTTGATATCGAGGTCCTTGAGCGTGCGTACGATTTCGAGCGCGGCGAGGACCCCGAGCGCGCCGTCGAACTTTCCGCCGGTCGGCTGCGTATCGAGGTGGCTGCCGATCATCACCGGCGGTAACGTGTCGTCGGTGCCCGGGCGGCGCAGAAACATCGATCCCATCTGGTCGACGCTCAGCGTGCAACCTGCATCGGTGCCCCATTTGGCGAACAGATCGCGGCTTTCGCGGTCGAGATCCGTCAGGGTCAGTCGGTTGACACCGCCTTTTGGCGTGGCGCCGATCTTGGCCATTTCCATCAGGCTGTCCCACAGCCGGTCGCCATCCACCTTGAGATTGCTGTCAGCCTGCATGCGATGATTCCTCCTCGGGTCTTGTCCTGCTCGCTTCCGCTTTGTATCGCGTGTTGGCAAAAATCTGCAATTCCGACCGACGAGACCCGCCATGCTCGACCAACTGCCGCAGAAAATTGGAACACTTGATGACGTCCGCGCCTGGGATGCGGCGGCGGAACGCCATGAGACGCCCTGTGGCGCAGGCTCGATGATCTGGCGCAAATGGGGATCAGGCCCGCCGGTGATCATGTGCCATGGTGGTTCCGGCTCCTGGACGCACTGGTGCAAGACGATTCCCGTGCAATCCAAGACACATACGCTGTGGGTGCCGGACCTGCCCGGGCTTGGTGACAGTGCATCGCCGTCCGACCTTAGCCACCCGGCCGGCGCAGCAGAAGCGCTCAACATCGGTATCCGGCAGTTGATCCCACGAGAACTGCGCCCGCGCATTGTCGCCTTCTCGTTTGGTTGTCATGTTTCGTCGTTGGCCATGTATGCCCTTGGTGACTACATCCGCGATTTCCTGATTATCGGCACATCGGCGCTGGGGCGTACGGATCGGCCCATCATGGACTTTCCCAAGGAACGGTCAGGCATGACGGATACTGAGCGCGCCGGCGTGCACCGCGGCGTGCTTGAAATGCTGATGTTCCACCGATCCGAGCGGGTCGATGATTTGGCGATCGCGCTGCAGGCCGAGAATGTCGCCAAGGCCCGTTTCCGCTCGCGCATCCACTCGCATACGGACAACGTCAAGCGCGCGGTGGGCCGGATGAAGATCCCACTACGCAGTATCTGGGGCGCCAACGATGTCGTCGGCTATCCGGATGTCGAGACCGTGCTTGGCATTCTCGGCGAGCATCACCCCGAACTGATTGCGACGGTCATTCCCGATGCTGGCCACTGGGTGATGTATGAAAAGGGCGATGAGTTCAATGATGCCCTGGCGGCGATGCTGGCCGATTGAGCGGTTGGCCATTGCGGCAAACGACGGGAATTGAAAACCTCGGATGCCAAAAAAATGCGGACCGAAACATAATGGAATCAAACGCGTAATGTGTCGTGCAATTCAATTCTCCAGAATTTGCACAAGGAATGCTTGCGCTTTCCCCAAAGAGGTGCGACGCTACCGTCCGTGGCCATCGCTGTTGACAGCTCGCGCAGCCCGATCAGCTCGCGTTAGAAGCAGCATCAGCACCGTGTTCCGGTTGTGAGGATGGCGCGTCACATAGAGTGTCTATTGCGATTGGAGGAGCTTATGAGTCCACCACAGCAGGGAACAGGGTCCTAACGAACCAGTTGGACCCCGGCGCATTTGAACCGCAAACCCAAACACGTGATACAGGTTTTGTTGTTTGCGTTTCATTCCGGACCGTTTGAATGATTGCAGGTTTATAAATATAATCGGCAATATTAATCGGGACAGCTGCAGCTTTTATAAAGCGTCGTCAAATTGACCATATAGTATCAATTCTATCGAGGGCGGCCCTCAACGGCTAAGAGGCCACCACTCGAACCGAAATCCCGGCTTGAATCGGGAACTCATCGAAAGATGACGCCCCACCGATTGCGCCAAGCGCACGGTGGGGTTTTTTGTTGCTCGAAGTCGCCTGCATCGGGCGATGCCATGATGTCGGCCCGTCGATGTGTGTCCGATCAGAACCAGTGAAAGCGACGCATTTTTGCTTTCTTGCTGGGACGCCATTTCACACCTTTGCGATGCCAGCATTTCCATTGTTTCGTGCCTGAGCCAAACTCATGGTAGCGGGATCGTTCGCAGATCAGTGGACCCTTACGACACTTTTCGCCCTCTTCCCAGAAGCCGAACCCACATGGACGTTGAGCGCTTGAAGCGCTGGCGCTGATAAGAAGGATCGATGCGGCACCAAGGAAAAGACAAATGCTTCTCATGTTTCCCTCCCGTAGAAGCGATTGAGATCGCAACTTACGGGAGGGAGCCTCGCCAAGCTTGAATTCCAGATTAAACCACTGTGACACGCAGCTCCGGCAATCCGTCGACGTGTCCGACAAACTTGTCGCCGCGCTTGCAGGCCGCCACGCCGGCGGGCGTACCCGTCAGAATGATATCGCCGGCCAGCAGCTCGAAATGGCTCGACAGATACTCGATCTGTTCGGGAATGCTCCAAATCATCTGAGCGAGATCGCCTTCCTGGCGGCGTTCGCCGTTGACGTCGAGCCAGATCGCGCCCTTGTCCGGATGGCCGATTTCCGTGGCTGGCACCAAGCCGGTGCAAGGTGCCGAGCGGTCAAATGCTTTGCCGATTTCCCACGGCCGGCCCATCTTCTTTGCGACGCCTTGCAGGTCACGCCGAGTCATGTCGAGCGCGACGCCGTAACCGAAGACATGATCGAGCGCCTGGGTTGCCGGAATGTCCTTGCCGCCGGATTTCAGCGCCGCCACCATTTCGATTTCCCAATGGACATCTTCGGTTTTTACCGGATAGGGAAATTCTCCGCTGGTATCAAGATTGGCAGGGTTCTTTTGAAAGAAGAAGGGTGGTTCACGATCTGGATCGTGGCCCATCTCGCGGGCATGTTCGGCATAATTGCGCCCGACGCAGTAGATTCGGTTGACGGGAAAATGCTGGCTGCCGCCTGAGACCGGTAGGGCCGCCTGTGGCTGCGGATCAATGACAAAGTTCATCGGTACGTCCTTCTCGTGCTTGGCGTGGGTTCGGTATGCGTGATGTTCAGTAGCTGATCAATCCCGATCTGTGACCGCATCATTTCGCGTCAATTCGACTGGTATTATACATCGGTATGAAGGGCCGGGCGATTGTCAGTGCCAAAGTGAAGACGACAGGTACAGCCAGTCCCACTGAAAGCGCGACCGTCAAGCCGTGGCTCATGACCAGCAGGTGGACCGCGGTCAGCCCGAGCCAGAAGCCGATCATCGGCACGATGCCGTTGGCCAAGACCGCGGAACAGGTCGCACCGCCCTGCCGGGCAAAGATCACGACCGCCATGCTGATCCACACAACCGGGATGAGGGCGACAACACCGGCGGCCTGCGGCCCGATCATGCGCCCAACGACAACCGCCGAGCCGACCACGCCGACGACCGCGATGACCCGCACGGGAATATCGATCCAGCTACGTTTTGCGGGCTTACCAGGGACGTCGCCGAGCAGTGGCCGTGAAAGGTAGATGCCGATGACGAAGATGACCACGTTCAACAGGCAACCCTGGGCGAGCGTTGGCTCCGAATGCGTGATCGCAAGCGCTCCGGCAAACCAGGCCGTCATGCCAGCGATAAGCGCCAGAATGATGCCGAAGCGCTCCACAAGCGTGGCGCTGATGACGAGAAACACGACGGTGAGAGAGTTGATTGCGACGCTGGTCAGGGCACTTTTCGCGACAAACGCGGCGTCGTTTTCCATGGCAATGAACAAGTATGACGGCCCGGCCGAGATCGGAATTGCTGCAATCATGGCGCCAATGAAAGCACCGAAGCGGGCGGCAAACCCGGTTGCGACGACCACCAGTAGCGCTGTCGAGGCCAACTTGATGGCAAGCCCGGCATCAACATATTCGAGTATCTGCAACGATTTCCCCAGGTTAGACAGGCTCTTGAGGCGCCTGCGTGCGCCAAACGCGGTGATACCACACGTCACCATCGTCTGCCTGCTAATTGGCGAGCTGTTGACGGGAGAGCCCTGTGGCACTGCCCTATTGTGCGTGTTCGAGCCGTCCAGCCTGCTCGTCCCACATCCACATCGCTTGGTCGGACTGGAGATGGACGCCGCCAAGCCACAGATTGCGCTCAATTGAACTACGTGCACTGGTCTCGCCGGCAAGCAAGCGGCGACCGTGTTCTGTCAGCTCAAGCCGCTGCGACCGGAAAGCTTCGCTTGGGACCGCGTCGTGCTGTGGAAATTCGAAATGCGGGCCGGGCGTGCATTGCAGCAGCGGCTGACGGGCTCGGCATAGCGTGTCGAGGTGTCGAAAGGTCGACCAATCGCCAAGATAGAGCGCCGTTTCAAGCCTCATGTTTTCAACGAACAAACGGCCTGGCGCGACGATCCCGCGCGAGGCGAGCTGCAATAGTTGGCGCTCCGTGCGGGTCAGCCCGTCGTCAAGCCAAGGGTATTCCTGTAGGTGCCGCCGAAGCGCCCTGGCGAGGAATGGCAGCACGCTCAGGTTGCCCGCGATGAAATCTTCCAGGTTACGCGGATTGTCGGATCGGAAGGCCCGCCAGCCAGCTGCTGCCAGTATGATTTGTTCACCTGTTACCGGCTGGCGGTCCTTTTTAAGCGTCGCAATTTGCAGCGGTGTTAACTCGCCAAGGCCGCGAAAATTTGTAAGACCTTCAAATTGATCAATACAAACAAGTGATAGTTTTGATTGATTGAACTTTGTTTCTTGGAACCAATCGAGCAATTGTAGAATCTGAAGTTGATCGAGTAAATCATGCTCAAACCACAATATTATCTCATTATAACGATCACAGTCTTTTAGGTGGTCATCACGCTGACGAAATTCTCTCAGTGTGGTTTCGTAATCGATGCCCGGTCCTGACAGGAATTTGGCGCGCAAAGCGCCCAGTTCATCGAAGCTTGGCCCCAACGGAAACGGCCCAAAATGCATTGGATCGCGCCACGCCAGGACGTCACCTTCGATGGTGCTTGCCTTGATGATGTTCGCGGCGCCATCGCCGTTCGTGATGTGAAGGACTGACATCAAACCTAACGCCTTGTTCGCTATCGAAGTTTGAAGGTTGATACGTTGACTGAATAAACGTCAAGTTGGTCCGCAGGTATTTTTCAGAACTTTTCTTGGGAAAGAAATCAAAAAGTGTGTTGAAAAAGGAGATGGATGTGATATGGATCATGAATATTAAATGAAGGTTTTATTAACATGTTTTTACTGATAATTTCGACATGCTGTCTCGGTTTAATGGCAGCGTCGACATATGGTGGCGGTAGTGGGGTTTTATGCTGTCATCGTGCGCGCGCATTCGGTGGGCATTCTGATAGCAATTGATCGATGAGGATGTCAGCGCTGTGGGGACACGCTGACAACGCGTTGCGACACGCGGTCCGGTCGTCATCCACCTTCAGCGCGCGGGCTCACGGATCCGGAGCATGGGGCTGCCCCGGTTCCGTGAGTCTCAATTTTTTAGACTTCGGTAAGTAAATTGCGAGCGTCAGTGAATTTCAGGCTCCGGCGTCGCAGGCCCGCATTCAAGAAAGTCGAAGTCGCAGCCGTCTTCGGCTTGCGCGATGTGCTCCTGAAACATGCGCCCGTAGCCGCGCCCGTAACGTGGTTCAGGAGCAACCCACGCGGCTTGGCGACGGGTCATTTCATCGTCCGCAATGCACAACGTGATAGAGCGATTTTCGACACTGATCTCGATTTCGTCTCCGGTTTTGACGAGCGCGAGTGGACCGCCGATGAAGCTCTCCGGAGATACGTGCAGGATGCAGGCGCCATAACTGGTACCGCTCATGCGACCGTCTGAAACGCGAAGCATGTCGCGGACGCCCTGTTTAACGAGCTTGGTCGGGATCGGCAGCATACCCCATTCAGGCATACCCGGGCCGCCCTTCGGGCCGGCGTTCTGCAGCACCATGACATGATCAGCCGTCACATCGAGGTCCTCGCGGTCGATTTCTTCCATCATATGGTTGTAGTCGCGGAACACGATCGCCTTGCCACGGTGCTCGCGCAAGCGGGGTTCGACAGCTGACGGTTTGATCACGCAACCACCGGGCGCCAGATTGCCTTTGAGCACGGCGGTCGCGCCGCCCTTGTAAATCGCCGTATCCAAGCTGCGAATGACGTCGTCGTTGTAGACCTTGGCCTCGGCGATATTTTCGCCAATCGTGCTGCCATTGACTGTCAACTGGTCTCGATGCAGCAAGTCGCCCATCTCTGCCATCAATGCTGGCAATCCGCCGGCATAGAAGAAGTCCTCCATCAGGAATTCGCCGGATGGCCGGACGTTGGCCAGCACGGGGACGTCACGGCCGATCTGGTCGAATTTCTCGAGTGATAGCGCAATACCGGCGCGGCGGGCCATGGCAATGACGTGGATGATCGCGTTGGTTGAGCCGCCCATTGCCATGTGCACGGCAATCGAGTTTTCGATCGCCTTCGGCGTCAGAATTTGCTCCGGTGTCAAATCATCCCAGACCATGTCGACAATGCGCCGGCCGGACTGCTTGCACATGCGGATGTGGCCAGCGTCGGCTGCAAGCATCGATGAAGCACCTGGCAACGTCATGCCCATCGCTTCGGCGATGCCCATCATCGTTGCGGCGGTGCCCATGGTCATACAGGTCCCGAACGACCGCGCAATGCCATTCTCGATTTCAGACCATTGCGCCTCGGAAATCTTGCCGGCGCGCTTTTCATCCCAGTATTTCCAGGCATCAGACCCGGAACCGAGTGGTTTGCCACCCCAGTGTCCGCGCAGCATCGGGCCCGCGGGGCAGAAAATGGTTGGAATGCCCATCGACACGGCCCCCATCAAAAGCCCGGGTGTTGTCTTGTCGCAGCCACCGAGCAGGACGGCGCCATCGATCGGGTGCGAGCGCAGCAGTTCCTCCGTCTCCATCGCCAGGAAATTGCGATAGAGCATCGTCGAAGGTTTGACGATCGGTTCTGACAGCGAGATCGCCGGTAACTCGATCGGCATGCCGCCGGCTTGCAGCACGCCGGTTTTAACATCTTGTGCACGTGATCGAAGATGGGCGTGACACTGGTTGATATCGCTCCAGGTATTGATGATGCCGATGACCGGACGGCCCTGCCAGTCGTCCTGGTCGTAGCCCATCTGGCGCATTCGTGAACGATGTCCGAAAGCCCTCAGATCCTGCACGCCAAACCAACGATGTGACCGCAGTTCTTCCGGCTTCTTACGTTGCGCCACGCTCATTCCTCCCTGAGTGAATTCCGTGCAGACCTGACGATTGGCCATGCGTGATGACCATACGCCTCTCCTTTGTCACTACACAATACACCCGCCACGGCCGGTTGCCGTCGGCGCCTCGATTTTGTGCAGCTTTTGGGTGTGCCGCCTTGCCGCGGTCACAGCTGCGCGGCAGATGTTTTCAACGATACCGCTTTGGGAATTAACCAAGAACGTCATATAGTAAGGTGGCGCAGACGGACGCTCCGTTCTGCCTTGTTCCGATTGCTGATTGTTTGCCTATGCTGGACGTCGCGCTGATCAAACTTATTGCCGCTGGGATCGAACGAATTTGTCGTCGGCCAGGGGATGGCATGCGCACGGTGCGGGCTGAATTCAGTCACGAGGAGCTGATCCAAAAGCTGACGACCGCCGAACCCGATGGGATGGGTCGCCTGATTGCGAAAGTTGTCGGGGAGATTTGGCAGAATTGTCGTAAAGTCGGCCTGCCTGCTGAGCTGGCTGAACCACATATCCTGGTTTTGACCGAGATCATCGGTGGCGCGAAGTTGCGTGCTTCCGATCAAGCCATGTTCTGCGTGGCCGGGCACAATGCGCCGAACAATGCAGTACCTGATCTCGCCCGGCGCGTCATTGCTTCCATCGAGTCCGGATTGGCGGACGGTGAAATCGATGCAACGGTTTTGCATTTCCTGCTTGAGACTTTTCTGGCAAGCGTCTACGAGCAGCGCGCGCTGATCCAGATTGTTCGTCCGATCGTGAATGCTTTCGTTGTGCCGCCGCCGACGCCGGAGGCGGTGGCTGCCAATGCCCAAAAGGCCGTGATGATGGCCAAGATTGAGCGCGCCGAAGCGCTCCGCATTCCGGTATCCATCCTCGACACAATCACCGTGACATTGATCAACACGACCCGGTCCGCTGATCTGCGGCAGGACGATTTGTTGGCGGCAGCGGCTGATGCCCGGGCCTTGTCCAATGCGCTTGATCAACTACCACAGCTGGCGCCTGATTATACCGAGCCTTTATCTCAAGTGTCGGGGTTGTTCCGAACCGGACGTTTTAGCGATTGTGACCGCCAGCTTGGCAGCGTGGAAGATCTTGTCGTTCGGCAGTCGATTGACAACTATGCTCAATCCGGTCCGCACGTCACGCTGGCCATTGAGCTGCGCACCCAACGCGCCTGCTTGGCCGCGCTTGAGGGTGCGTTTACGAAAGCCGCGCGCCACTATGGTTTTGCGCAGCGCTATATCGCGCGGGCCGATATCGAACGTCGTTGGCGCTACGCTCGGCTTGAGGCGCATTACTATGAATTGGCAGGTTTTTATAAGGGCGACGTCAGTGGTCTCGATCATGCGGCGCGTGCGTGCACCAGTGCACTCGCAACGATGCCAACGACGACCCCTTCGGTGACGCTTGCGCAGGCTCAGGCCGGCCTTGGACATTTCCTGATTGTGCTCGGTGAACAGGAGCGGAGAGCGGATCGGTTCGAACTTGCAGCGCAATTGCTGAGCGATGCGGCCAATGTTCTATCCAGTTCGCAACCGATGTCGGGGCCTGCACGACATGCGACGATTTTGCGGGCGAAGGCGATGTGCCGGCTTGGCGAATGGCATCGCAATAGGGACTTGCTTGAGCAGGCGGCGACCATATTCCAACTGGTGCTCAAGGCGACGCTGGTGGATGACGCTGAGAAGATTGATGATCCGGCTGAAATTGAGATCGGTTTGCGCGCGCAAATGGCGTTGGCAATGGTCAGCCTTGCGGAATTGACGGCGGTCGAGAAGATGCGGGAAGAGGCGATTGCTGTTGTTCAAGAGGAACTGCCCAAGCTGCTGGCTGATCATACAACTTATAATCGCTCTGGATATAACCGCAGCCTGCTCGCCGCAAAATGTCATCAGGCGTTGGCGAACTGGTATGAGGCGAACGGTGAACATGCGGCTGTAGCGGCTCATCTTGCAGGTGCGGCCGGTCAATTTGCCGCCGCCGGGGTTCCACCCGAGCCGATGACCGGCAAGTTGTTGGCTGACGAAGCCACCGTACCAGAACTGCAAGCTGATGCTCCGTCTGCCGATGGCGAGGTCAGTGCCGCCTAAAATACCGTCACATCTAAAGCAGTGATGGACTTGTCAAACTCCCGACAACACGCAATGCTATTTTTGGTTTCGCCAAGGGAAGCGGGGGGCGGCCACGCAGTGCGGAACAGCATCAGGTGCCTGGCGTCTGCTGCCTGTTTGGATGCGGAGTTGTAGCGATTCCGGTCGACTTGCGAGAGCGAGCGACAGGACAGGAGTGAGTCCGTCTATGAAAAATGCGATAGCGGTGATGAACACCAAGGGGGGCGTCGGCAAGTCAACGGTAGTCCTTGGTCTCGCGGAGACTCTGTCCACCTACGAGGGCAAGTCTGTTTTGGTCATCGATTCTGACGCGCAGGCCAGTGTCAGTTCGATGCTGATGAGCACGACGCAGCTTTATGAGCTTCAGTCGAACGGGTTGACGCTGGTTGAGTATCTGGTGAATTCCGTTCTCAACAACCAGACAGACGATGTGAAGCGCTACCTGGTGCCGGGGGTCTCGGATGTCGACGACGCCAATTCGGTGACGCTGTTTCCAAGCGATGTCCAGTTGACCTTGTTCGAACGTGAAGTTTCCCACGAGCAACGCCACACACAACTGCGCAAAGCGATTTCTGACCTGCTTGATCAGGTTCGTCCGCTCTATGATATCGTGTTGATTGATTGTCCGCCCGGTCTGTCCGTCTTGACGGAGAGCTGGCTGCGGGAAGCGGACTTCCATCTCACACCAACGAAGCCCGATTACATTTCCAGTTGCGGGCTCGAAGTGTTCCGGCGTTTCAAGACGCTGAACCCGGAGATGGGCTTTGCCGAGAACCTTGGTGTTGTCATAAATATGAAGGACCGGATGTCACCGGCCGATGACGAGTATCACAAGTGGCTGGCCAGTGATGCCGAACACCGCTGTTTCGACGTTGTCGTGCCGCGCGCCAGCCCGTTGCAGGACGCCTCTCGGTTCCAACTGGATGAACGGTCCTATCCGGCCAAGTACCCTGGCGATGCTGGCAAGCAGATGCGGGCACTGGTTGGCGAAATCATGCAGCGCATGACAGATGGGCCACCCGACGTCAAAGACGTTGCGCCCGAGGGTGCTGAAGAACCAGCTGTTCAAGCCGAGCCGACAACGCCGGCTGTCGACACAAGAGATGAAGAACAAACTCAAGCAAATGGCAACGGGCCGATCGGTGTGACGGCCGAGGCGGATTCCGATGTCGATCTTTCGGCGGTCGCGGGCGCTGAGGGCGAAAAGCAGGCGACACCGGCCAAATCAGCGTCAGGCTGAGTGCCGGTCGCCATTTTCAGGCCGATGCCGGAGCAGCTGGTGGCGTTAGTCGATAACGCTCGGCGTCCTAAGACATTCAACCAACGGTTGGATGGCTGCCCGTTAGGACAGGCGCGAAGACATAAATATATAATGAAAGGCGCACCGCGCACTTCCGATCAAGCATCTGACTATTTTTGTTTATGAGAATAATGGAGCGGGTGATGAGATTCGAACTCACGACCCTCACGTTGGCAACGTGATGCTCTACCCCTGAGCTACACCCGCGTCCAAATGCTGCAAAATATGTAAACACGGCGGGCCGTGCATCAACGATTGCAGCGAGGCCTCGTCTTATGTACCAAACGGCCCACGAACGCAACATCGAATGCATCGTGGCGGCCAACATTTGTTTCAAATGGCGGCTGGAGCCCTGAATCGGCTGCGCCACGCGTCATTGTACTTGGAACTATGCCATGCCCGCGACCCGCGAAGACCTGTTCAAGCATCTTGCCGAGCTCGGTATTTCGACCACCACCATCGATCATGCGCCGGTGTTCACCGTTGCCGAATCCGACGTTCTGCATCGGGATATGCCGGGCGGGCACACCAAGAACCTGTTTCTAAAGGATGCCAAGGGCCGACTGTTTCTGATTGTGGCGGAAAGTCACGCCACGGTCGATATGAAGCGGTTTCATAAGCGGATCGGTTCGGCGCGGCTCAGTTTCGGTAAGCCTGATCTGTTGGAGAAAACGCTTGGTGTGCAGCCGGGTTCTGTGACGGCTTTGAGCCTGATCAATGACACCGATGGTCTCGTCGATGTCATTATTGATGAAGACTTGATGGCATTTGATATTATTAATTGTCATCCGTTGATTAATACGGCGACGACTGCCGTGGCGGCTCAGGATCTGATCAAGTTCATGCGCGCGACCGGTCATGAGCCTCGCATCATGTCGCTTGACGCACCGTTATGCGATGATCAGCCGAAAACAGCCTGAAGCCTTGAAATGCGTGTGCTTTTACCCGAAATGTATCAAAACCAGTTCGGAAATCGGCTGAGCCGACCGCACGAACGCACCTTCGGAGATAAATCGTCATGCAACTCGATCCGGGCAATCCGGGACAAGCCGGTCCTGATGTCGTCTATGACACGAGCACGGCGACGTTCGCCAAAGATGTCATTGAGGCGTCGAAAGATGCGATCGTTCTCGTCGACTTCTGGGCCGATTGGTGTGGGCCGTGCAAGCAACTCACGCCGCTTATTGAAAGCGTCGTGCGCAGCTATGGTGGCAAGGTCAAACTGGCCAAGCTTGACGTTGACAAGCATCCGGCGATTTCCGGGCAGTTGCGAATTCAGTCGTTGCCGACGGTTTATGCGTTTTCGAACGGTCAGCCGATTGACGGTTTTACCGGTGCGCAGCCCGAGAGCGCGATCCGTGCGTTGATCGACCGGCATTTGGGCGCTGCTGCCGAGGCTGATCTGGCGGAAGCGATTGCGCAAGGTCGAGAAGCCTTCGATGCCGGCGATCTGCAGCAAGCGGCGGAAGTCTTTGCGATGGTGGTACAGGCCGAGCCGCAGCACCCCGAAGCCCTTGCCGGTCTTGCGCAGTGTTATCTCAAGAGCGGCGATGTGGAACGGGCTCGTCAGACTATTGCCTTGGTCCCGCCGGATAAGAGCACAGACCCGGCCGTTTCCAGCGTGCACGCAGCGTTGGATCTGGCCGACCGTGCGGCCAACTCGGTGGATACGTCGGCGCTTGAGGCGCGGCTCGCCAATGATCCGGCGGATCATGAAGCGCGGCTTGAGCTTGCCGTTGCCAAAGCCGGTAACGGCGACAAGGAGCGTGCCGTTGATGAGTTGATCGAACTGTTTCGCCGTGATCGCAATTGGAATGATGAGGCGGCGCGCAAACAGCTCGTGCAATTCTTCGAGGCTTGGGGGCCAAAAGACCCGCACACGCTGGACGGTCGCCGGAAGTTGTCGTCACTGATGTTTGCCTAGCGTATCATTGACGCTGGTTCAGCCCCTGCACAGGGGCGCCATTGCCGAAATCCAACCCGACCAGGATCGCTCCATTGTTTCCCGCCCCCCGATACAATCACACCAGCGATCTTCCTACTTCGATCCCGGTGTTTCCGCTGACAGGCGCGATTTTGTTGCCGCGTGCGACGATGCCGCTCAATATTTTCGAGCCCCGCTATCTCGCGATGATCGATAATGCGATAGCCGGGTCGCGTATCATTGGCATTGTTCAGCCGCTCAAGGCGGAGCCAGACGAAGAGAGCCCGCAGGCGCGCGGTGCACCTTTGAAGAAGGTGGGCTGTGCCGGCCGGATCACGGCCTTTCAAGAGCTCGATGATGGTCGTATTCTGATTTCCCTGACCGGGATTGCGCGCTTCAAGGTGGCCGACGAACAAGAAACTGACGAGCCTTACCGAATTTGCGCGATCGATTATCGTGATTACGAGAACGACCTGATTATCGGATACGGCGAGGAAGACGTTGACCGTGCAGCGCTTCTTGACGGTTTGCGCAGTTATATGGCGATCAACAACCTCGACGCAGATTGGGACGCGATAGCCAAGGCGCCGACAGAAATGTTGGTCAATTCGCTGTCGGTGATCAGCCCCTTCGGTCCGGAAGAGAAGCAGGCGCTACTGGAGGCTCCCGACCTTAAGTCGCGTGCCGAAACACTATCAACCCTCGCCAAAATGGAGCTGGCATCGACCGATCCGAGCGGTGGCGGGCAACTGCAGTAGGGCAGGGAGGCAGGAGCGTGATGGTGGAAAAAGACGAAAAAGGGTCCGCGGGTGATGCCGCGTCTGCACGTCTATCCCCTCGCCTGCTGGAGTTCCTTGTGTGTCCTACAACCAAGACCACGTTGGAGATTTCGGCGGATGGAGCCGAGTTGATCAGTCGCGCAGCCCGTCTCGCCTATCCGATCAGGGATGGTATTCCCCTATTGACGGCTGAAACGGCACGGGATCTCAACGACGAGGAGCTTAGGAAGTAGGCGCAGACAATGAATCGGCTGCCTCGGCTTCGACATCATGGCGTTCGGAGCGAGCTGCCAGGTAGGCCGCGCTTCGCATTTCGATGAGCCGAGACGTGGTGCGTTCGAACAGAAACTGGCCGTCACCTTCTTTATATATAGAGTCGACCTCGGTTGCGGCGGACACAGCCAGTCCGACTTTGGCATCATAGAGCGTGTCGATCAGGTTTATGAAGCGTCTGGCCTCGTTGCGCCGAGCCGGGCCGAGTTCCGGAATGTTATCGATCAGAACCGTATGATATGTCCTTGCGATGGACAGATAGTCGTTGGCACCCAGTGCGGCCTCGCATAAATCCTTGAAATCGAAGCGTGCGACGCCGCTTGCAGCTTCCGGAACGATAACCCGGCGTCCTTTTACGACCAATTCGGCCGTTTCGCCGCTGTCGACACCGGTCAACGACTGCCAGATCTCGTCCATCTGCTCGCGTGCAGATGGATCCGCCGGCGTAAAATAGAGTGGCCGGCCGGCCAATTTCAGCATTCGATAGTCTTCGGCCGCGTCCAGATGCAGAACATCAAGGTTCGCCTCAAGCATTTTAATGAAGGGCACGAATAGGTTTCGGTTGAGCCCGTTCTTATAAAGTTCACGTGGTTCAACATTTGATGTGGCAATAAGAACGATGCCATCGGCAAACAGCGCTTGGAACAATCGGCCGAGGATCATGGCATCGGCAATATCCGTTACGTGGAACTCATCAAAGCACAAAAGCCTGCCTTGAGCTGCGATCGCCGTCGCCACGGCGGGGATTGGGTCACCTTTGGATGCCTGGCGGGCGTCGGAAATGCGATCATGTGTTTCCGCCATGAATTCGTGGAAATGCAGTCGGCGTTTGGACTTGAAGGGTACGTGGTCGAAAAACAAATCCATCAACATGGTTTTGCCGCGGCCGACGCCACCGTGCACATACAGACCCTTGGGCGCTGCGCCGGCATTGCCATTGAACATGCCGAATAAACCACGCGATGATGGCCGCCACTTGTTTAATGCCGTTGCGAGCGTATCGAACCGTGCTGCGATCTCGATCTGCGCCGGGTCGCGGGTAAGTCCGCTATCGCGAATACGCTCTTCATACAGGGCCACCATTGTTTGCCGCATGTTTCGTCCACTCTTGTTTCCTGCGGCCAAACCCGTAGCACATATAGCGCGATAGGCAACGCGCTGCTCGTCTGGTCATTATAATGGCAAATGGTTGCTGAAGTTTCGTTGTTTAATTGAAAAGCCTCCAGTACGTACGAATTTGGCCTGACCTTTGCGAACCACCGCCGTCACTGAGGTTGCAATTGAACGGCTGACCAGTGTGTTGAGCCCGCTTCATTATATTGGAATGCACTGAGACCTGCGTCGCCCCGGTGCATTGTTGCCATCACGTACTCTCGTGCAGATATGTTCTTGGTAATCTTCCAATTTCATATTTCGATAATTGGAAACACACTGGATTCGATGCGCACTAAATGTCGATACGATTACCGTCAAAAGAATATGACGATGACAATATTGATTCTATTTTTTAGCGCCGGGATTCAATTTTGGTGTCATTCTTTGCAATCGCAAAACGTCGAAACGAGTTGTTTGGATTGATTTTTGAGGACTTCGCGCAACACTTTTGGTGATTATCGAGTTTAAATCCCTGCGTAGCCAAAAAACATGTCAACAAATGAATTAAATTTGCGCATGGTCTTTTTTGTTCGAATCACCGAACATCAATTGGCATTGAGAAAAGAGACAAACATGGCTAAAGCAGCTACGAAATCCAAAACATCGGCTAAGAAGCCGGCAGCAAAAAAAGCAGTTAAGAAAAAAGTAACCGCAGCGGTCGCAAAGAAGGCACCAGCCAAGAAAAAGGCCGTCGCCAAAAAGCCAGCCGCAAAGAAGGCAGTTAAGAAGGTTACGGCTAAAAAGCCTGCTGCAAAGAAAGCAGTCGCTAAGAAGCCAGCCGCTCGCAAGGCAGTTGCCAAGAAGGTAACAGCAAAGAGAGCCGCTCCTAAGACTGCAGCCAAGAAGCCTGCTGCAAAGAAGGCTACGGCTCGTAAGGCTACGGCTCGTAAGACCACGGCACGTAAGACGACTGCCCGCAAGACCACTGCGCGTAAGGCAGCTCCTGCCAAGGCAAGCAGCCGCAAGAAAGTCGGTCGTCCGGCCGCGAAGAAGGCTCCTGCGAAGCGCACGGTACGCCGGAAGGCTGCCTAAGGCAGACGGAATTGTCCAACCCGGTGTCATTGTCTGCAGGCAAAGAGCGCCGGGTGGGACGCACTTAGTTCTTAGTTTATATATTCCGATCAAGAAAACCGGTAGCTGCAACAGCGGCTTCCGGTTTTTTGTATTTTTGAAGCCCAGACCGAATGATATTGCAAAGTTCGGGATATTTTAACAGGAAGAGTTGATCGCTCGTGATGGCATTAGCGCCTTTGGGGCTCAACGTTTCGTGTATATTCGGTGGGTATGCGCGGCGCTATATACCGGGCACAAAGGGAGTTGGATATGGGCAAGACACAGCGGGCGACGTTCGTGGGTGCCAACGGGCAGCAATTGGCGGCACGATTGGATCTGCCGTCGGGCGAAATACGCGGGTATGCGCTATTTGCCCACTGTTTTACCTGCACCAAGGATATTCTCGCGGCAAAACGTATTGCCCAAGGGCTGGCCCGGCATGGTATCGGCGTGCTTCGTTTTGATTTCACCGGACTTGGGCATTCGGAAGGTGAGTTCGCGAATACGAACTTCTCGTCGAATGTGGCCGACCTGAAGGCCGCGGCGGATTATTTGCGACAAGCATTCGCCGGCCCGGATATCCTCATTGGCCACTCGCTTGGCGGCGCGGCGGTGCTCGCGGTGGCGGATGAAATCCCCGAAGTTAAGGCTGTGGCGACGATCGGGGCGCCCAGCGATGTTGGCCATGTGCTCGCGCAATTTGGCGGGCATGTTGACGAAATCAATGAGAAGGGTGAGGCCAGCGTCGTTCTTGCGGGGCGCAATTTTACCATTCGCCGTGAATTCATCGAAGATGCCACTGCGCAGCGGCTGGAGGACAAGATTGCCAGGCTGGGCCGGGCGCTGTTGGTGCTGCATTCACCCATCGACCAGACGGTCGGTGTCGACAATGCCGGCAAGATCTTCCAGGCGGCGAAGCATCCGAAGAGCTTCGTGTCGCTGGACCGGGCGGATCATCTGCTCAGCCGGGAAGAGGACGCGCGCTATGTGTCTGACATCATCGCGGCTTGGGCCGGGCGCTTTGTCGTCCAGAGCGTCAGTGACGATGCAACCCATGATGCTGTTCTTGTCAGCGAGACAGGTCTCGGCAAGTTCCAGAACACGGTGGTTGCCGGCCGTCATCAGCTGCTGGCCGATGAACCCGCGTCGGTGGGTGGCTTGGATAGTGGGCCGACACCATATGATTTCCTCTCGGCTGCGCTTGGCGCCTGCACCGCGATGACGCTGAGGCTTTATGCTGCCCATAAAAAAATGGCACTTGGCCGGGTGTCGGTCGCGGTCAGCCACGGCAAGGTCGCCACTGATCATTGCGCAGACTGTGGCGCGGCAGCGGAAGGGCGGACCGGCAAGATCGACCGGTTCGAGCGGGTCATATCCATTGAGGGCGCCGTTGATGACGAGCTGCGTGACAAACTGATTGAGATCGCCGGAAAATGTCCCGTGCACCGCACTCTTGAGCACACATCAGCCGTTGTCACGCGTGTGGCAGACCCTGAAGGGCAGTGAGGGCCAGGCGGCTGCCCGGCGGACCCACCTTCGTCGCGCTGCACAGTGCCGTACCAGGGCGACCCTCAAGCACCGCTAAACAGCCTGCGTCATCCGGGCGCAGGATAGGCTCAATATGCAAGGTTTTCCCCATCTGGCACGCAACTGGGCACGGCTTTGCGGCAATGCGGCATTCAGAACCGGCCCAGACCGTTGATGACGCAGGCGGTGCGTGTTAGAGACACCCCGATTTCGTGAGCTGATGTCTAACCGGGCCAATTCGATGGCCTGTCCGTATTTCTTGCTCTCAAGACCGGCCGAGGGCTCCGTTTCCAGCATATCGATGGAGCGGGGTCTTTGGCTATGCCGTGAAGGCCGGCCTGATCTGCAGGCGGTGAACACAGAGGATGCGCGCAACGTGGCGGGTAACGAAGCGATTATGGCCGGAGTGGCTGGGCGGTATGCGTCGGCGCTGCTGGATACGGCCAACGAGGACAACCAGCTTGTCGCCGTCGAGGGCGATATCGACGCGATTAGCCGGCTCATCGATGAAAGCGAAGACATGCGTCGCCTAGTGCGCTCGCCGGTGTTTTCAGCGGAAGATCAGGCGATGGCGGTTGAGAGTGTTCTCACCAAGGCTGGCGCGCAGCCACTCACTCTGAATTTTTTCAAGCTGCTGGTTCGCAACCGGCGGCTTTTTGCGGTGCCGGACATCATTCGTGCCTTCAAAGCGCTCGCCGCTGATGCGCGTGGCGAGGTTCGCGCCGAAGTTGCCTCCGCGATCGCACTCAATGACGCGCAGCTCAATGACCTGCGCGAGACGCTTAAGGCATCCGTCGGCAAAGACGTGATGCTGGAAACCAAAGTTGATCCGTCGCTGCTCGGTGGTCTTGTCGTCAAGATCGGCAGCCGCATGGTCGATAGTTCTCTTAAGACAAAAATTGCAACGCTCAAGACGCGTATGAAAGAGGTGGGATAGATGGAAATCCGGGCCGCAGAGATCTCCTCGATCCTTCGGGATCAGATCAAGAATTTTGGCCAAGAGGCGGAAGTCTCTGAAATCGGGCAGGTGCTGTCCGTCGGCGACGGTATTGCCCGCGTCTACGGCCTTGATAATGTCCAAGCCGGTGAGATGGTCGAATTTCCCGGTAACATTCGAGGCATGGCGCTGAACCTCGAGGCCGACAACGTCGGGGTCGTGATTTTCGGCGATGACCGCAGCATTAAAGAAGGTGACACGGTCAAGCGGACCGGCGCGATCGTGGAAGTGCCTGTCGGCAAGGGCCTGCTCGGCCGCGTCGTCGATGGCCTTGGCAATCCGATCGATGGCAAGGGCCCGATCGATGGTGCCGAAATGCGTCGCGTCGACGTCAAAGCTCCTGGTATCCTGCCACGCAAGTCGGTGCACGAGCCGATGCAGACCGGTCTCAAGGCCATTGATGCCCTGATCCCGGTTGGGCGTGGTCAGCGCGAGCTCATCATTGGTGACCGGCAGACCGGCAAAACCGCCGTGATTCTCGACACCTTCCTCAACCAAAAGGCGATCAACCAGAGCCCGACCGAAGCCGATCGACTGTACTGTGTCTATGTTGCTGTCGGCCAGAAGCGGTCAACGGTGGCGCAGTTCGTCAAGGCACTCGAAGAAAACGGCGCGCTTGAGTACTCGATTGTCATCGCGGCAACGGCATCCGACCCGGCGCCCATGCAGTTCCTCGCACCGTTTACCGGCTGTGCGATGGGCGAATACTTCCGCGACAACGGCATGCACGCCGTGATCGCATACGATGACCTTTCCAAGCAGGCGGTCGCCTATCGTCAGATGTCGCTGTTGCTGCGTCGTCCACCTGGCCGTGAAGCTTATCCAGGTGATGTCTTCTACCTGCACTCGCGTTTGCTGGAGCGTGCTGCGAAGCTGAACGAAGACCACGGTGCCGGCTCATTGACGGCGCTGCCGGTGATTGAAACGCAAGGTAACGACGTGTCGGCGTTTATTCCGACCAACGTGATCCCGATCACCGACGGTCAGATCTTCCTGGAAACCGAACTCTTCTATCA
>JAGDYV010000043.1:0-81326 GCA_049116495.1 Hyphomicrobiaceae bacterium
AATGCGGCTTCTGCACGCCGGGTATGCTGATGGCCGCCAAGTCGCTGCTGCGTCGAAACCCCAACCCCAGCCGCGAAGACGTCATAGAGGCCATATCCGGTAACCTGTGCCGCTGTACCGGCTACGAAACGATTGTCGAAGCGATCCTTGTTGCCGCCGGTCAATCACGCGGGAGGATTGCCTGATGTCATCCATTGAGTTTCGCAAGGATTTGTTCGCCGATGAGCGCGACGACAATCTCAACGAAATTGGCAAGCCGACGATCCGCCAAGACATTCGCGGACACGTCACGGCGCGGTCTCCGTTCTTCGACGATCACTTGTTCGATGGCTTGCTGCATCTGCGCTGCGTTCGCTCACCGCATCACCATGCGCGCATCCGCTCCGTCGATACGTCAGCGGCTGAGCGTATGCCCGGTGTGCGCCGTGTGATTCTGCCGAAAGATGTACCGAACAATCTCAATACGCTGCTGTCTCTGATCGGCTTTGGCAAGGACGATGAGGCGCTGCTGCAGGGCAACAAAGTTGCCTATCGTGGCGAAGCGGTCGCGGCGATCGTCGCCGACACGGAACGACAGGCACGTGATGCTGTCGCTGCGGTCAAGGTCGATTACGAAGTTCTCGCCCACATCCTCGATGTTGAAGAGGCGCTGAAACCCAACGCGCCGACCGTCAACGACACATGGCCCAACAATACGTTCGACTACCATGACATGTACGACCATCAGAAGCTGCGGTTCGGTGACGTCGAGGCGGGCTTTGCGGCAGCGGATCACATCATTGAGGGCGAGTACCAGATGTCGCCGATCGAGCAGGCGCCGATGGAAACATGTGGTGCCATTGCCGCACCGGAAATCAATGATCGCTATGTTTGTTACACCTCGACGCAGGCATTGTTCTTCTCGCTTGGCACGACGGCGAAACTCCTCGACCTGCCATCATCGAGATTGCATTTCATCGGCGGTACGGTCGGTGGGGGGTTCGGCGGCAAAGTCGACAGCTTGCACGAACCACTGGCGGTGCTCGGTGCCATGCTTACGGGCGCGCCGGTCAAATACACGTTTGACCGGGCCGAGGAGATGCAGGTCGGTGCGCCGCGCGGCGCAGAGCGTTGGCGTCTCAAGGATGGGGTCATGAATGACGGCACCATCGTCGCACGCCAGTTCACAGGCTTCTTTGATTCAGGTGCCTACACGCGTCTGTCGTCCTACGCGATCCAGAAATCAACCGGTCATTTGCCGGGTCCCTATTCGATCCCCAATGTCGCGTCGAACATCTACTGTGTCTACACCAACCGCACACCGGCAACGGCGATGCGCGGTTTCGGCATTACCGGTGTCGACTTTGCCATTGAGTGCCACATGGACAAGGTGGCCGAAACCGTCGCCATGAACCCGATCGATTTGCGCATCAAGAATGCATACCGCGACGGTGATATGAAGGCCCATCGCCGTCTTGCAAAGAACACCGCGCTGATTGAGTGTTGTCAGGTTGCAGCGCAGAAGGCAGGCTGGTCGATTGGCGACGAGGTATCGGTTCAGTCCAGTCTCGTCGGTGGTGCCGGCGTGAAGGCGCAGATCCCCGAAACCGTCATCGATGATGTCGGAAAGATCGGCGAGCGCCAGCGCACGACAATTCCACTCGACCCGAGCGCGACATCGGGCCAGCGCCGGACGCTGCCGGCCGGCACACAGGGTGTGCCGATCGAAGCCGCGCCGCCGCAGCGCGATGACATGCTCATCGAACCGTCACGGCTCGGGCACCGGCCGGGCACGGCGGGGCCTGTCACAACGCCGCAATCGCAAACGATAGCGCCGGTAGCGCCGCCGCGCCCATCGCCAGCCCATGCCCCGCCGCCAGTTGCTTCGCCACCGCCTCAGGCGCCATCGCAATCGGCCTTCGCAACTCCTTCCGGTGAGCGTCAGCAGACGGCGCCGCCGCAAGCGTCGCCAACGCCGTCCAATGACCAACCTGCACCGGCGGCTCAGCCCGAACCCTATAAGCCCAGTGAGCCATTTCAGCGCGGCGTCAGGCGTCCCGGCGCTTCGCCCTTTATATCCGGTACGAGGAGGCGCTGAACATGACCGTTCACAAAGGCCGCGGCTTCGCCTGCATCAACTATCCGATCGGCATGAACCTTGGCGGCGATCCGAGCCAGGCGCTGGTTCATTCGACTCCTGACGGCAAGTTCATGGTGTCACTGTCATCGATCGATCTCGGCCAAGGCATGAAATCAGTGACCCGCCAGATCGCCGCCGAGACTCTCGGCGTGCCGGTCGCAGATGTCTATGTCGACACCGCCGACAGCGATACCGGCCCGCATTGCATGGGCTCGTTTGCGTCGCGCGGCACCCACCGGGTCGGCAACGCGGTGATCCGTGCCGCCAATGAGGCGCGCCAACAACTGCTTGAAGCAGCGGCCGAAGAACTCGAGGTCAACGCCTCGGATCTCGATACCGATGGTGCCGGCAACATTCACGTAAAAGGCGCGCCGGGCCGTTCGATCACGGTCGCCGAAACCGCGATTGCAGCGCAGTTCAAACAGGGTCGGACCCTGTCCGGGCGCGGCATATTTCTTATCCCGCCTTCCGGCGTCGACCCTGATACCGGCGAGATGTCGACTGTCTCATGTTTTGCCCATGCCGCCCTCATTGTCGATCTCGAAGTCGACGACGAGACAGGCGAGGTAGAGGTGACCGAAATCAATTCGGCCTATGAAGTTGGCCGCGCCCTCAATCCGAAGCTCGTCGAACAGCAACTGATCGGTGGTGCTTGGATGGGCGTCTCGCACGCGCTCTATGAGACAACCGAACCCTACTACCCATCGCGTGAACACGGTCCGGAAGACTTCAATACCTACCTCATGCCCGGGCCGGGCGACATCGTGAACCACAACATTGCCGTTTTGGAGCGCCCTGCAGAAGATGCTCCATTTGGCGGTAAAGGCCCAGGCGAGATGTGCGCCAACCCGGTCCTGCCGGCGATCGCCAACGCAGTCTACAACGCCGTCGGCGTGCGCTGCGATACGCTTCCGATCACGCCGGAAAAAGTACTGCGCGGCATCCAGGCCAACGGTGGCGCCCGCCCACGGGGAGGCCGCTAGCTTATGGCCGTGCGCTCGTCCATCGTTGGCATTGATAGCCCCGCCGTGCTGCGCGATGCGCTCTCAAGTGCACAGTACATCGCTGATGACGGCCTTGCCACATCGGCCTACCTGGCTCTCGCGCTGGGCAAGCCCTTGCTGCTAGAGGGGGCGCCTGGTGTCGGCAAGACCGAGGCTGCCAAGGCGATGGGCGCCGTCCTTGGGCGCCAGGTCATTCGGCTGCAATGCTTCGAAGGAATTGAGGCAACGGCCGCGCTCTATGAGTGGAACTATCCGCGCCAGATGCTGGCGATCCGTCAGGCCGGCGACGCCTACGTCAACATCTATGCCGACGAGTATCTTCTGGAACGCCCCCTACTCGAAGTGCTGCGCGCGCCAACAAACTCGATCCTCCTGATCGACGAGATCGACCGGTCCGATCACGAGTTCGAAGCGTTCCTGCTCGAGTTCCTCTCCGATTTTGCCATTTCTATCCCTGAGATCGGAACGGTCCGCGCCGCACAGCAGCCAGTTGTCGTCCTTACCTCGAACCGCACGCGCGATCTCCACGAAGCGCTCCGCCGCCGCTGTGTCTACCACTGGATCGATTATCCGGACGCTGCGCTCGAAGCCGAAATCGTGATGATGCGCGCCAGTAGCGTGGTGCGCGAGACGGCTGACAAAGTCGTCCGTGCGGTGACGCATTTGCGTGCGGAACCGTTGGCCAAGCCGCCGGGCGTAGCCGAGACGGTGGAGTGGGCGGAAGCCGCGACGTTGCTCAATTCTCAGGGCGCGGCTTGGCCCGAAGCCTTTCGCCGCGCCATCGGCGTTGCGCTCAAAGACCATGATGACCTCAATTATATGGACCCGCGCCTCGATGCGATCATTGCGGAGGCGGCCGCATGACCCTTCCGCAAGCGGCTCGGCCATTCGTTGATTTCGTGCGTTTGCTGCGCGCGCACGGTTTTATCGTTTCGCCGGATCAAACGCAGGGGTTCATTGCCGCCGTCGGTCTGCTCGGCCCCAAAGGCATGATCGATATCAATCGCGCCGCCCGCGCGATGCTGGCGATTCCGTACGAGCGCGATGTGGAGTTTGACGCCCTGTTCCGTGCATTCTTCATGGGTCAGATAACGTCCGCTCCAATCGAAGGGGCAGATGACGAGGACGACGTCGATGCCTATGAGCCAACCGGTGATCAGGGCGCAGACGTCGCAGCGGACGATGATGAATCTGAGGTTGGCGATGAGGCCGTCAGCGTCGAGCGCCTCGGCCAGCGCCGTTTTGTCGAACGTGACGTCAGTGGGGTCCTGCAACAGTTCGCACGTCTGGCGCCTGATGCACTGCCCCGCCGGCGGTCCTATCGACGGACGCCGAGCCGACATGGCAAAGTCATCAATATGCGCAAGACCATGCGTGACGCAGTGCGCCGCGACGGCGAGATTTTCACGCTGTCGCGCCTGCGCCGAAAGACACGACAACGCCCGATCCTGCTGTTGCTCGACGTTTCCGGGTCGATGTCGGAACAAAGCGACGCCACCATGCGCTTTGCCCAGGTCTTGGCGCAAGCAGCGGATCGCCTGGAAGCGTTTACACTTGGGACGCGCCTGACGCGCATCACGCCAGCGCTCAGAACCCGCCAGCCGGACCAGGCCCTCGCCCGCGTTAGTGCGCTCGTTTCCGACTTCGATGGCGGCACGCGTCTTGGTGATGCGCTGCAGGCTTTCCTGTCGGTGCCGCGCTTTGCGAGCCGAGCGCGTGGCGCCTTTGTCATCATTGTGTCGGATGGTCTTGAGCGCGGCACACCGGACGCCATGGTCAACGCGGTCTGGCGCCTTTCGCGCATGGCGTGGCGGTTCGATTGGCTGACACCGCTTGCTTCAGACGACGACTTCACGCCCGAAACCGACGCCCTTCTACAGGTCCGCCCCTATCTTGATCGCATCGCGAGCAGTCGGGATATCGAGGCGATCTGCCACAACGTCCTAAATCTTGCGAGGGCCGCATGATCGATGCACATCACCACATCTGGATCCAAAAAGACCTGCCCTGGCTGCTCGGTCCCGAAGTGCCTCGGATATTCGGGCCCTACGGCGCCATCAAACGTGACTATCTCATCGAGGAATTCCTTGAGGACATCAAGGGCGCAGGAGTCGAGAAGTCCGTCTATATTCAGGCCAACTGGGCGCCCAACTGGTTCGAAGACGAAGTTGCCTGGGTCCAATCAGTCAGTGACGCGAGCGGCTGGCCGCATGGCATTGTCGGTTATGCCGATTTCACTGTCGATACCGTTCGCCCGCAGCTTGATCGATTAAAGAAATACCCTCTGATGCGCGGTATTCGACAGCAGTTTCACTGGCACGAAAATCCGCTGTACCGGTTCGCTGCGACGCCCGATGTATGTGCAAACAAATCCGTTCAAACCAACATTGCAGCACTGGCCGATTACGGCTGGACATTTGATCTCCAGGTCTTTGTTGGTCAGATGGATAGCGCCATCGAACTCGTCAAAGCCTGTCCGCAGGTCACGTTCATTCTGCAGCATGCCGGTATGCCGGAAGACCGCAGCCCGGATGGCATGCGTGCCTGGCGCGAAGCGATGACGCGGCTGGCGGCTTGCGAAAACGCGACATCGAAGCTGTCAGCGTTTGGTACCTTCATTCACCGCAACGATCCGGATTTCATCGCCGAAATGCTCCATTCCACTGTCGAGATTTTTGGCGCCGAGCGTTGCCTGTTCGGATCGAACTTTCCGATCGAGAAGATCTGGACCGCCTATGGCCCACTCATCCAGGCATTTAAGAATGCCGCTGCCAGCCTGCCGGAAGATCAGCAACGGGCGATCTTTCACGATACCGCTGAGCGCGTTTATCGCCTCTGACCAAACCATCGCGGACTGAGATCCACTCGGTCGCACCAACAAACGAGACGTACGAAGGAAGGAAACCATGGCCCTCACGATCCACATCCTCGACTACGGAGATATCGAACTGGAAACGAGCTTCCTCGTTCTGGGTCACGAATGCGGCCGCGCACGCCGCGTTCCCGTATACGGCTTCCTGATTCTCGGCGGCAGCTATCCGATCATCGTTGATACCGGCTATCGCGACAACGCGATCATGGAATCGCTTGGTATGCGCGGTCTCCAGTTCCACGACAACATGATCGAGAACCAACTTGCCCAGCATGGTCTCAAGCCGGGTGATATCCGCTACATCCTGCACACGCACCTGCATATCGATCATGCCGGCAAGGACGACAAGTTCCCGATGAATACGACGGTTGTGATCAACCGGCGTGAAATGGAGTTCTCGGTTTCCGGCATCATGTACCCGCAATACCCGAAACCCGACGTCATGCATCTCGTCGAGCGCATCTACGAGCCCGAGGCGATGCGTTTCCTCGACCTCGAGATCACCGGTGCCGAGGAGATCATTCCCGGTGTCTGGTGTGAACCGGCAGGCGCCCACACCGAAGGTTCTATGAACGTTATCGTCGACACGGCAGAAGGCCTGGCCTGCATCTGCGGCGACGTGATCTACGACTTTAATGACCAGATTGTGAATCACGTCTACACCAACATGCACATGGAGCCGCGTGTGACCGGCAACCACTCCGGCTCCAAGCGCGAGGAGAAGGGTGCGATCAAGAAATTGCTCAACAATTATCGCTTTCTCTTGCCGATTCACGATCGCCCGGCGAAAATCGAAAACCAGCAGGTTGTCGGCCGTCTCGGCATGACCGTGCCGGGACCGATGACGGAAACGCTGCCGGCGCGAAACTGGTTCCCGGTCTAGTATTCGTCAAGGGTGAAAAGCAAACGGCGCTGGATCTGATCATGTCCCACACAGCGAACGATTCAAAGTTCCACGAGCTCATTTACGAATTCGAGCCCGTCAACCGACTCGGCACGGGGTTTACATTTACGGAAGGCCCGATCTGGCATCCGCTTGAGAAGCATCTCCTGTTCTCGGACATGCCCGGCGATGTGCGGCGGCGATGGACACCGGACGGCACGGTCGCCGAAATCCAGCGTCCGTCCAACAAAGCCAACGGCCTGACCTATGATGCGGATTTGAACTTGTTGGTCTGTGAACACTCCACCAGTTCCGTCGTCCGTTTGCGTCCGGACGGAACACGCGAAGTGCTTTGCACGCATTTCGAAGGCAAGGAACTCAACTCGCCCAACGACATCATCGTGCGCGCCAACGGCGCAATCTACTTCACTGATCCGACCTATGGGCGCATGCCGCACTTCGGCGTCGAGCGACCGACGCAACTGGGTTTTCAAGGCGTCTACATGCTGGCACCGGGACATCGCCCAGGCGATGAGCCAACGCTGGTCAGTGAGCGCTACATGTTCACGCAACCCAACGGATTGTGCCTGTCGCCGTGCGAACGTTTCATGTGGGTGAACGATACCGACCAGGCCAACATCCGTTTCTTTGACATCGCAGAAGATGGCCGCCTGACGAACGGGCGACTGTTCGCATCAGGCATCAAGGACGCGCTGAAGCCCGGGTTGCCGGATGGCATGAAGGCCGACGCGGAGGGCAATGTCTGGGTCACTGCGCCGGGCGGGGTCTGGGTTTATTCATTCCAGGGCCAACTCCTTGGCAAGCTCGACGTGCCGGAGATGGTCGCCAATCTGCATTGGGGCGGCGACGATTGGAGCACGCTGTTCATGTGCGCGACGACATCGCTCTATTCGGTCAAGACCAAGGTCCGCGCGCACATGGAAGCGTTCATGGCGACCAGTGGCGCGGCGCCGGCGCAGATGGTGGCACCTGCATCGACCCAACAAGCATCTGTTTCGTCGACTGGGCCGGGTCTGGCGTTCGAACCAGCGCGCACGGCGCTCATCATTCAGGATCTTCAAAACGACGTGATGATCGACGGTGGTGCCTTCGCGGATAGCGGTTCGCCGCAACATGCGCGCGAGCAGAATGTCGTCGCTAATGTCCGGCGTCTCGCGGATGCCTGCCGGCGCGCCGGTGTCACGGTGATACATGTCTGGATGGTGTGCGAACCGGGACATCCGGCGCTCTCGCAACACGCCCCGCTCTTCCAAGGTCTCAAGAGCGCCAATGCCCTCGTGCGTGGCACCTGGGGCGCCGCGCCGGCGGCAGGCGTGGAACCGCAGGCCAATGACCTGGTCGTCGAAAAAATGTCGATGAGCGCCTGGCAGACAAGTCGCCTCGAAAGCTATCTCAATGGCGTCGGCATCGACACAATCATCAGCACTGGTGCCTGGACCAACATGAGCGTCGAGCACACGGCCCGAACGGCAGCCGACAAAGGTTACCGCGTTATCGTGCCGGAAGACGCCTGCTCGACCATGAACGCGGATTGGCATCGCGCATCGCTCGATTTCGCCATGCAGCAGGTTGCGCAAGTCAGCACCGTAGATAAGGTCATTGCCGCGCTTTGACGCCTCATGAGACTGCTGATTTTGTCTGTTAATGATACGATGTTCGCAGTTTCATCGCGTCTGCTGTGGCCAAGCAAAGGGCACATGATCTGTTGCTTGAGGTGTGTCATTTTTCGGGAATTTCTTGGGCAAACTCAAAGAGTTCAAACGCACTGCGATGCACAGCGACAAAACCGACGACAGTTTCACAGCCATGATCTGCGCCGTCGCTGCAGTCATCAATGGTGCCTGAAACTCAACTGGCCCTAGCGCAGGACGGCTGGCGCACGCCCGACAAATGTCGCGGCCGCCGCTGCTACAGTTGCGGTTCTTTCAGTCAAGTTCGTGTGTTTTTCCCATTTATGCCGCCAGGGTTTACGCACCGTTCAACTCAAAGATCGCGAGGCCACATGATATTTAACTTGACAAGATGGATCACAAAAAGAAAGTTGTCACACAAGTGCCGGCTCGACGCAACTTAATCGAACTGCGCTTCAAATATCATTGTCAGAAAGATTGATCGCTAGGGAGATCAGATATGATGCCTCAAAGAAAGATCGTTGCGCTCGCGACTGCCACGGCCTTGGTTACAGGCTTGGCAGCCAGCGCTCAGGCCGCTGAATGGCGTGGCTGGAATATTCACAAACCGGGCTACCCGAACACTGTCGCGATGGACAAGTTTGCCGAGCTTCTCAACAAGAATTCCGGCGGCAAAATCAAACTCAAGATGTTCCACTCGGGCACGTTGGGATCGCAGCCTGATGCGATCGAACAGGTTCGCATTGGCGGCCTCGCGATCGGCAACTTCAACCTTGGCCCGATCGGCCCGGTTGCACCGGAAGCCAACGTTGTGTCGCTACCCTTTATATTCAAGGATATGGGACACATGCACCGCGCGCTCGACGGCAAGGCGGGCGATCTAATCAGCGCTGGTATGGCCAAGAAAGGGCTGATCGCGCTGGCCTACTACGACTCCGGCGCTCGATCGTTCTACAACTCCAAGAAGCCCATCATGAAGCCGTCTGATGTGGCGGGCATGAAGGTTCGGGTCATGAACAATGACCTTTACTCTGGTATGATCGCAGCCCTGGGCGGCAATCCATCGCCCATGGCATTCTCAGAAGTCTATCAGTCGCTCAAAACAGGCGTCGTTGATGGTGCTGAAAACAACTGGCCGTCATACGAGTCGACGGGGCATTTCGAGGTCGCGGGATACTATTCGCTCTCGCAACATCTGATTATTCCCGAATGCGTCTGCATCAACGCCAAAGTCTATAATGCTCTGTCAGACGCCGACAAGAAAATGGTCAAAGCTGCAGCACGCGAGTCGGCCGTATTGCAGCGCGCGCTGTGGGAAAAACGCGCCAAATCGAGCCGGGCGAAGGTTATGAAATCCGGCGTCAAGTTCAACGACATCCCGGACAAGGCTGCGTTTCAATCCGCCATGCAGCCGGTGTACGACAAGTATCTGGCAGCCAACCCGAACATCAAGCCTCTGGTTGAGCTGATCAAGAATACCAAGTAGTCGCCTCACGGAAAACCTCGCCGTCTCGGTTGCGACTGAGACGGCGATCAATTCAGGGCGCTGCGGAAAGCGATAGCTCATGTCTGACGACGCCGAAAGTCCTCAAAAAAAATCACGTTACGACAAGTTGCTCGATATTATTAGCGCGGTCAGCACACTCATCGCAGGCGTAGGCCTCGTCGTGTTGACAGGGATATTCGGGTGGCTCGTCTATGGCCGGTACGTACTCAATGCAACCCCAACATGGGTTGAACAAGTCTCGTTGCTCCTTGTCATGTTGATTGGATTTCTCGGTGCCTCAGTCGGCATCCACAAGAACACGCACCTTGGCGTTTCGTACTTTCGCGAAGTCAGCCCTCGACCTGTACGCCGCGTTTTCGAGTTTGCCACACACATCATTCTTGTCGTGTTCGGTGCGGTCATGATGGTGAAAAGCTATGAGCTTGCTGTATTCAAGTGGGGATCTCAGATCCCTCTTATTCACGTTCCCGAGGGCTTGCGCGCCATTCCAATCATGTTGTGCGGCGCGTTTACGTGTCTCTACTCCATCGGCCACCTTATCCATTTCGTGAAGGGCGTGCCGGAGCCGAAGCGCGATATCACGGAATGACAAACAAGTTCATCAAATGGGCGGGCAACTGATGGGCCTCTTTATCTTGCTGGGTGTCTTCGCAACTTGCGTTGTTATCGGTGTGCCGGTTGCTTTCGCCCTCGGCGTTGCAGCGGTAACAGCCTTCTGGTTCGAGGGCCTGCCGCTGATTATCGCATTCCAGCGCATCGTATCTGGCATCAACGTTTTTTCGTTGATGGCAATTCCATTCTTCATCTTCGCCGGCGAGCTTATGTTCCACGGTGGCATCGCCATACGGCTTGTGCGGTTTGCATCCGCAGCTGTCGGTGCCGTTCGAGGTGGCCTCGGTATTGTCAATGTCTTCTCATCGATGTTGTTTGGCGGCATCTCCGGCTCGGCCGTTGCGGATATCTCGGCACTCGGCTCGATCCTGATCCCGGTGATGAAAGAGAAAGGTTATGACGACGACTATGCAGTCAACGTCACTGTTACCTCGTCGATTGCCGGCATTCTCATTCCGCCAAGTCACAATATGATCTTGTTTGCAGTGGCGACCGGCGGCGGAATTTCGATATCGCAATTGTTCCTTGCCGGCGTAGTGCCTGGAATTGTGATGTGCATTTGCCTTGCCACCGCCGCCTATATCATTGCGATCAAGCGTGGCTATAAGGCGGAAACGTTTCCGGGATACAGCGCTCTGTTCCTCAGCTTCGTTGCAGCACTACCTGGATTGTTCACCGCAGTCATCATTGTTGGTGGCGTACTCAGCGGTGTTTTCACTGTCACCGAATCCGGCGCGTTTGGGACGATCTACGCGTTTCTGGTGACGATCTTCGTTTACCGCGCGCTCTCGTGGGAGAAGTTTAAAACGGCGGTTGTCAGCGCGGTCAGAACAACGTCCATGGTGATGATCCTCGTCGCGTGTGCAGCCGCATTTGCCTACATGCTGACGTTCTACCAAGTGCCGTCGAATATGACATCCTTCATGACCGGCATCTCCGAGAACCCGATCGCCATTATCCTGATGATCAACCTGATGCTGCTCGTCCTCGGTATGATCATGGATATGGCGGCATTGATCCTGATTTGCACGCCAATCTTTCTGCCGGTTGCGCAGTCCATCGGAATGGACCCCTTGCAATTCGCAATGGTCATGCTCATGAACCTGGGACTTGGTCTTTGCACGCCGCCGGTGGGTGCCTGCCTGTTCGTAGGGTGTGCTGTTGGTAATGTACCGATCGAGCGGGCTGTGCGGACTATATGGCCTTTCTATGCGGCCATTCTCGTCGCCCTGGTGCTCACGACATTCATCCCAGCAATCTCGCTGACACTCCCCAATCTCATTGGTAACTAGGCTGCGATGGTTGATCTGAAGCTAAAGATAAACAAGCGTGAGCGATTGGCCGATCAACTCTACGGCCAACTGCTTGAAGGCATCGTCTCCGGCCAGCTACAGGAAGGTGACAAGCTGCCGTCTGAGAACCAGATATCGCGAACCTACGACGTATCGCGGCCGGTTATTCGAGAGGCATTGCAGCGATTGCAGGCAGACGGTCTTGTCTACTCTCGGCAAGGCGCCGGTTCTTTCGTAAAATCTAGACCGCCGGAAGGGCTGATCCAGTTTGCCGAGCCGTCGGATGTCGCAGGACTACTAAGGTGCTTTGAGGCGCGACTGCCCTTCGAAGGTGCAGCCGCAGCGCTCGCCGCACAACGTGCGAGCCCGGAGGACGTCGAGAGAATTGAGCGCACTTTTCGAGACCTTGAGGCGGCGCTTAAGGGCAAGGGGCTCGCCGACGACGCCGACTATGCGTTTCACATGGCCGTCGCAAAAGCCACTCAGAATGAGTTTTTCGTAAATATCCTGGCGTCCTTGAACGCCGCGATGATTGGTGGCATGCGTGTCGCGCTCAGCATAACAAAGCTCGGATCGCCTGAACGAATTTCGCGCATTCTCGAAGAGCACCGTGCCATCGTTACGGCAATATCGACGGGAGATACAACCGGTGCCGATCTTGCGATGCGCTACCACATTCATCGGGCGCGAACGCGCGTCACGGATCACCTCCGCGATCAGTAGTCTGAGGCCGATACCAACGAGACTGCCGCCAAAATCTGGTTTTCAACGGACCCCTTGTCAGCGAGAAGCACCATGTCACTTAAGCCCGAAACCAAAGAAAAACTCAAACGCGTGAGCACGGCGACGATCTGCACGGCACTATTTAAGCGTGGATTGCGCAACCAGATGGTTCAGGGCGTCCAGCAGCTGTCGCCTCGCTCAGAGACGATGGTTGGGGAAGCGTTTACGCTGCGCTACATCCCGGCCCGGGAAGACCTAAACCAAATCGAGGTCTTCCGTGATCGTAGTCATCCACAACGCAAGGCCGTCGAAGAGTGCCCGCCAGGCGCAGTTTTCGTCATCGACAGCCGAAAAGACGCACGAGCTGCGTCCGCCGGATCGATCCTGGTCACCCGTCTCATGAAGCGTGGCGTCGCAGGTGTGGTCACCGACGGAGGCTTTCGCGACGCCGCCGAGATTGCGCAGTTGGACATTGCATCTTTTCATCATCGTCCATCGGCGCCAACGAACCTGACCTGCCACCAAGCACTCGATATCAACGTCCCGATTGGGTGTGGCGATGCGCCGGTCTTCCCCGGCGATATTGTTGCCGGTGATGCTGATGGCGTAGTGATCATTCCGGCAGATCTCGCAGATGAAATTGCCGGCGAGGCGCACGAGATGACGGTGTTTGAGGATTTCGTGACCGAACGCGTAAACGAAGGACAGTCAATTCTTGGCCTCTATCCAGCGACCGACGAGCAAACACTAACAGCGTTTGCAGAATGGCGGAGGTCGAAGGGCCGCTAGGCGAAATCGGCCCAGCTCGGAATGTCCGCAAGTGCAAAGGATTTGCGATGGCAGTCGATACAGGATCTTGCCACGGATACCGGGACCGTCGTCGGAAAGCCCCCAGTTAAGGAACTGCCGCATGTCCACCTCTGCCCATCAACTGGCCACCATCGACGCTGTCATTGTCGGGGCTGGCTTTTCTGGCCTCTACTTGCTCCATCGCTTCGAGAAGGAAGGTTTTTCCGTTCGCTGCTTCGAGCGCGGCAACGGGGTCGGCGGCACATGGTACTGGAACCGCTATCCCGGCGCGCGCTGCGACGTGGAGAGCATGCAGTACTCCTACGGTTTTAACGAAGACTTGCAGCAGGAATGGAACTGGCCGGAGAAGTTCTCGGCCCAGGCGGACATTCTGGCATATGCGAACCATGTCGCCGATCGGTTCGATTTGCGAAAATACATCACGCTGGAGACCGAGATCCGCGCCTCTCACTATGACGAGTCAGCCCATGTCTGGCATGTGGAGACTGACAGCGGCGAGAAGGTCACCTGCAAATATTTCATCATGGCGGGCGGTTGCATCTCCACTGCGCAGATCCCGAAGTTCGAGGGGCTCGCCAAATACAAGGGCGAGCAGTACCATACCGGCAACTGGCCGCATGAGCCCGTTAGCTTCGCGGGCAAAAGGGTTGCGGTGATCGGTACCGGATCCACCGGGATCCAGGCGATTCCGGTGATTGCGGAGGAAGCGGCGCACCTGACCGTGTTCCAGCGCCAGGCAAACTACTCCATCCCCGCGCGCAACATGCCGATGACGGAAGAATACGCAAGCTCCTGGAAAGACGGCTATGCTGAAAAGCGCGCCGAAATGCGCTACCAGCCGAACGGCGTGCTGCGGGAAGCCAACGACGTTTCAGCCCTTGACGTCAGTGAGGAGGAACGCCAGCGCATCTATGAGCAGCGCTGGAAGGAAGGCACGGCTGCGTTCCTCGGCACCTTCAACGACATTCTGACGAACAAGGCCGCCAACGACACGATGGCGGAGTTCGTCCGGAACAAGATTCGTTCCATTGTAAAGAACCCGGTGACGGCCGAAATCCTTTGCCCGAAGACGCACCCGATCGGCACCAAGCGCATCTGCATCGACAGCGGTTACTACCAAACCTTCAACCGGGCGAATGTCGAGCTCGTCGATATCAGCGAAGAGCCCATCGAGCGGCTCACGGAAGAGGGGCTGATCGCGACTGGCCGCGCGTTCGAGTTTGATGCCATCGTCTTTGCGACCGGCTTCGACGCCATGACCGGAACGCTGTTCAACGTCGATATCCGTGGCCGGGACGGTCTGGCGCTCAAGGACAAGTGGGAGGCGGGGCCGCGGACGTATCTGGGCCTGATGACCGAGAGCTTCCCGAACATGTTTATCATCACCGGGCCGGGCAGCCCGTCCGTGAAGGGCAACATGATCAACACCATCGAGCAGCACGTCGACATGGTAGCGGACACGATGATCCACATGAGGAAGCAGGGCGTCGACCTAATCGAGCCTGACCTGACGGCGGAGGACGAATGGGTCGACCATGTGCAGGCCGTCGCGCACACGACCCTCTTCCCGCAGGCGAACTCCTGGTACATGGGCGCCAACATCCCGGGCAAGCCACGCCTGTTCATGCCCTATATCGCGGGCGTTGGTTCCTATCGCCGGACGTGCGAGGAAGTGGTGGCCGACAATTACCGGGGGTTTCATTTCAAGGCGAAGCGACCGGCCTACGCAGCTGAATAGCTTCCCGCCTCAGGTTGGATGTCAACGACGGAAAGGCAATCAGCCAACACCCTGCCGCGGCCATTTGGAAATGGTCGCACGATCCATCATAATTATCACCGGGGGCAACGTAAAATCAGTGCTCAACCTCAACCTCCGTGGGGCCGGGCAAGCATCTTATTTCGTTGTTGCCAATGGTTCATGCCCATTGGCTGACTATTTGATTGCGACAAGGCACGCGTAATTTTGCGCTGCGGTCGGATCGACAATGTTCGGCTCCAGGTGAACAAGCGATTTGGGGTCTTTGAAGCCGGCATTACGCAGAAACTCCAAGTGCCTGTCGATGGCAAACCGTCCAGGTTCGTATTCCCAATCCGTGCCATCTGGCTTGATGAAATCGCCATTGGCAAGAAGGCCGCCTGCCGGCAACGCTTCGTGGCACCGCGCATAGACATCCGCGACCGGTTGCTGGCCGCCGAGGTCATGCAGAGCCCATGTCGAAATAATTGCGTCCGGTTGCTTCGTTAGTTTCTGCGTCCAGTCCTGGTTCATCAGATCGGCATTGGTGAAGGTCACTCGATGACAAAGGTCGCCGATCGTTTCGCGGGCGACATTCATGAAGACATCGGAAAAATCGAGTGCCTCGAAGCCAATTTCCGAGTTACGCTCAAGCATATGGCGCGCCATGTAACCCGGGCCTGTGCCGAGTTCGACGACGTGAGCGTTGGGCTTTCCAAGCTTTTCAACTTCGGCCAGAATCATGTCGAAGAGCTGCAGTCGCGGTTCAGTTGGTACGAAACGGCTCGCCCAACCGCGGACAAACTCATCATCGTGAAATTCATGCTGTGCGCCGACAAATCCGGTCATGTCATGACTCCTGAATCTATTGTTGTTTGGATGGCAAATGCGTTCATTCTGCTGGAACTTGCGCAGCCGTTGGTTGAGCCTCCGGCAGACGCCCAGGCAGCATCAGTACGGCGCCCAGGATGGCCAGCGCTGACGCTGCGAGGATGTAGAACAGAAGATCGAAGCCCCAGTTGTGATGGACCCAGGCGATTAACGGGACGACGACAGCCCAGACCGCAAAACTGATGACGTAGCGCGTGCCGTAGATCGAAGCGCGCAACTCCGATTTGGCCATTTTGCCGATCATATAGTCGTTGATCGGTATCTGTCCGAACGCGCCGAGCATGAACCCGAGTGCAACAGCGAGTGCGAACCAGTCTGTCAGGCCGGGCATGATCGAGAAGAAGATTATCTGGATGACCGCAACTATTGCAAAGACGGTGCGTGGCCCATGCATGTCGAGTGCCTTGCCAACGATAATTTGGGCGAACGACGCAATTGCAAAGACGACGAATGCCAGCCATCCAACCATCGTTGCTGTTGGTGCAATACCTTCCAGACGCTCATCAAACACTTTCGGCAGCGTAAAGGTCGTGCCCTGAAAAATGATGCTGGAAACGGCGGTCGTGAAGAAAATGATCATTGAAACGCGGATCAGCATCGCACGCCATTCTGCTGTGCTCGTACCGTCGCTTGATGTCGTCGAGGCTTTCGCAACGGATGCCGACGCAGCATTCTTCAGCGGTACACGATCGCTGAAATTGTAGAGGTAAGCGATACCAAAGAGGACCGACAAGGCACCTGGCAGCCAGAACGCTGTGCGCCATCCGGTTTGGTCTATCAGGAACCCAGTCAGCAGTGCAGCGCATCCAACGCCCATGTTCCCCCACACGCCGTTGACGGCGAGATCAAGACCCATGGATTTGCCGCCACGCGCGATCATGGCTATTCCGACAGGGTGATAGATCGCTGCAAACATGCCAACGACAAACAAGCCGATGGCGATCTGTGTCGGGTTCTGAGCAAAGGACGTGGCCATGGAGGCCAACCCGATCCCGATGAAAAAGATCACCATCATGCCTTCCCGACTCCACCGGTCCGCGAGCCAGCCGGCCGGAAGGGAGAATAGCCCAAACGCGATCAGTCCCGGCGTCGCGTAAGGAATCAATTCGGCATACGTCAGCCCCCATTCCTTAGCGAGAACAAGGGCGGCGACGGTCGCAAAGATCAGCAGAAAGAGATGATCAAGAAAGTGGCCGACGTTCAGAAAGAAGAAATGCTTGCGGTCTTGCATGGGGACAGGCTTTCGGTTTGCTCGTTGCCTCGAACAGGCGTGCGCCGTCTGTTGATACATTATAGACATGACTAACAATCGATGTTGTGCCATAATTTGTCGATTTTCTGCCTTCACCGCAATACGCTTGGCTATCTTATGCAGCAGCGATCCACCAATCCGGATGACTACCAATTGCTACCCGTAGCCGTTGCAGTGATGCAGAAGCGGTTTCCTGCGGACTTTGTCATCGCACCGCACAGCCACCGCCGAGATCAACTTCTCTATGCAGCGTCAGGGACTATGCGCGTGCGCACCGAGTCGCATAGCTGGATCGTCCCGCCAGAGCGCGCACTCTATATGCCAGGTGGCGTCGTACACGCGGTTGCCATGCGCAACCCTGTAGAGATGCGTACGTTGTACATTGAGCCGGATGCACATCACCAGTTGCCTCAAGCATGCGTTGTGATCACGCCAAGTTCTCTTTTGAAGGAACTGATTGGCGCACTATTGGAGGAGCCTGAAAGCTACGCACAAAGTGATCGTGGCATCTCGATTGGGCAGCTCATTCTTGAGGAAGTGTGTCGCGGCAAGGCGTTAAATCTCAGCATCCCAATGCCGGCTGATCCACGCCTAATGCGGGTTTGCGAACACGTCATCGAAAACCCCGGCGAGAATGCCAGCCTTGGCGACTATTCGGAGTTGGCCATTGCTTCTGAGCGGACCTTGGCCAGGATCTGCCAGCGAGAATTGGAAATGGGTTTCGCCGAGTGGCGACAACAAGTGCGATTTCACTATGCACTTGAGAACTTGGCGCGTGGAAAGAACGTCGGCGAGGTTGCCCGTGATTGCGGGTATGCCAGTGCGAGTGCCTTCACAGCTGCATTTCGCAAGAACTTCGGACTGCCGCCAAGCCGCATTCTGGCAAGCGTTACTGGTACCGGTTAGCTCCTAGAAACCGGCAGTGGCTTCGCGTTCGCGCTTGCATGCCGTTCTAGTGTGGTGCCGTGGTGAGGGCAATTCGCCAACAGCGTTGCTCTGATATTCGGTTCAGCCCTGCGCGTGCGGGTAACGGATCGAGACGGAAGAACAGCTTCAGCTGCTTCGCCAGGAAGAATGCAAGTTTGCGTCGAGGCTCGGATTTCGTCTTCTTACCGCAACCCGCGATCCGTCATGTCCTCGGTCATATCTTGGCAGAGCCTTATGTCACCGGACCTGCATCAATCGGCCTGACGCTGCCTCCCACTGACAGTTTTTGACTAAACGATCCCGCCTTGCTTGAGCTTTGCGAGCTGCTCTTGGCCGATGCCGATTTCCACAAGAACGGCCTCCAAGTCGGCCGCCAGGGCGGGAGCTCCGCGTGCGATGGGCGGTTCTCCAGGCAACCGGATAGCCGGCCCGGTCGAGCTCATAGTGGTGCCGTCTGGTGCTTCATACGAAATAATCTGTCCCGTTGAGCGTGCGAACGGACTATCAAGCGCAGCCGCAATGTCGTTCACGGGCGCGGCAGGTACCTTGCCCGCAAAACGCTCCAACCAATCGGACGTCGTGTGTCCTGACAGGATTTCATCGAGTGCGTCGGTGAGTTGATCGCGATTGTGCAGCCGGTCAGCAAAGGTCGCGTAATTGGGGTCGGTCGCAAGGTTTGGGTGGCCCATCGCCTGGCATAGAACCGGCCAGAACTTTTCCTTGTTGCACATGATGAAGATCCAGCCATCCTTGGTTCGATACAGTTGGCTGGGTGTGAGGTTCGGATGTGCCGAGCGCTGGGTGCGACCGGTGTTGATGTCTGCTGTCAGATACCAGGTGCCCACGTAACAAAGGTTCGCGATTGCGGTGTCGAACAGGCTGACGTCATAGTCGGCCCCCTTGCCTGACGCGCGTGCACCAACAATGCCTGATGATAGAGCTATTGCTGCCTGTAGCCCCGTTGACAGATCGACGAGCGAAAGACCCATGCGTGCCGGCGGGCCGTCCGGTTCTCCCGTAACGGCGAGATAGCCGCATTCGGCCTGCATCAGGTAATCGTAACCCGGCCAGGCGGCACGCTCACCGTCACGTCCGTACGCCGAGAGATGAACGCAGACGATCTTCTCATTGAAGACCTTCAGCGCTTCATAGTTGAGCCCGAGTTTGTCGGGCAGATCACCGCGCAGATTGTTGAATACGGCATCGGCTGTGCCAACGAGACGATGCAAGATGTCCAGGCCTTCCGGCTCCTTGAGGTTGAGTGTGATGCTGCGCTTGTTGCGGTTGAACGCCTGATGGAACATGCTGTCGCCAGGTGGCAGCGGATCGTCCGGGTGGCGCACATGGCGGCCCACATCGCCACCCTCTGACGCATTCTCGATCTTGATGATTTCAGCACCAAGGTCAGCGAGTTGCATTGTTCCGAATGGCCCGGCGCCGTACTGCTCGACCGAGATAATGCGCACACCTTCAAGCGGAAACGCCATCGTTCATTCCTTCCTCAATCGACCCACTATCGACATTGTCACGGATCAGATCGGGTTTCGCTGCACAAGCTGGCGCGCGATGATAATCCGTTGCAATTCGTTCGTGCCTTCACCGATGCACAATAGTGGTGCATCGCGATAAAGGCGCTCGATCTCGAATTCCTTCGAATAGCCATAGGCACCGTGAATGCGCATGGCTTCGGTCGCGTTGAACAGCGCGGCCTCGGTTGCAAACAGTTTGGCCATTCCCGCTTCCATGTCGCAGCGTTCGCCAGCCTGCAGCGCCTCGGATGCTGCACGCGTTAGGTGCCGGGCCGCTTCAAGCTTGGTTGCCATGTCTGCCAATTTGATCTGAATGGCCTGATGCTCGGCGATCGGTTGCCCGAACGTCTCACGCTGCTGCGCATAAGCGACGGACAGATCGAGCGCTCGTTTTGCGATTCCCACGCCGCGTGCCGCGACATTGATGCGCCCGAGTTCAAGGCCTCCAAGTGCGTGCTGAAGACCTTTGCCCTCAACGCCGCCAACAAGTCGGTCATGCGGAACCTGATAATCCTCGAAGATCAGCTCGGCAGAATCGATCCCTTTGTACCCGAGTTTTTCGAGTTTCCGACTGACGCTGAAGCCATCGCTCTTTTCGGCAATGAACAGGCTCATTCCCTTGTGGCGGGGCTCAGCGTCGCTATCAGTCTTGACCAGAAGGGCGAAGACGCTGCCGTGGATGCCGTTGGAGATCCATGTCTTCGTTCCGTTGATGACGTAGCCGTTATCAGCCTTGCGTGCCGAAGTTCTGATCGCCTGAAGGTCAGTGCCGCAGTTGGGTTCGGTCAATGCCAAGCCGCCGCGTTTTTCGCCGCTGGCGAACTTCGGCAACCACGTGCGCTTTTGCTCGTCAGTACCAAACCGCATGACGGCATTGGCCATGATCAGGTGTGAATTGAAGATGCCGGACAACGACATCCAACTTTCGGTCACACGCTCGACGATCTTGGCGTAGGTTGTTACCGGCAGACCGAGTCCGCCATACTCTTCAGGAATGATCGCGCCGAACAAACCAAGCTCTTTCATACCCTCGACCATGTCGTTTGGATATTCGTCGGCGTGTTCATATTTCATGGCATAGGGATCGACTTCCCGTTCCAAGAACTTGTCGATCGAGTCGAGGACCTGGGCTTCGATTTCAGCAGCCTCGATTTGGGTTGTCTTTGACATGGCCTCTGTCCTTGCGAGTAAAGATCACGATGCGTGTGCAGTTCCCGGCGCAGCTGGTTAGTATTTTTCGGACTGGTCCTCGGTTGCATGCCCTCGCGTCGGCACGAGCATCGAACGGGAGAAGGTCATGAACGAGGTGTCGTCATGCTTCAACCCTGTCGTCTTGATTGTGACGATGCCTTGTGTGGGGCGGGACTTCGACGCACGCTTGTCGATCACTTCGGATTCTGCATAGATCGTATCGCCGACAAAAACCGGCGCGGTCAGATTGATGTCCGACCAGCCAAGATTCGCGATTGCTTTCTGGCTGGTGTCGGAAACACTCATGCCGGTCACCACAGATAATGTGAACGCGCTGTTCACCAATGGCTTTTTGAACTCACTTTGCTTGGCATATTCATTGTCGAAATGCAGCGGATGGGTGTTCATTGTCAGCAGTGTGAACCAGATATTGTCGGCTTCCGTTATTGTCCGGCCGGGGCGATGCTCATACACGTGTCCGATCTCGAAGTCTTCGAAATAGCGACCCAAGGTTTCGCGAAATCTGTTCGGCCCAACTTCTTTCATGCCATACATTGTGATCCTTCCTGCTTGAGGTTGGTGCGCCAATAATCCCAGCTCGGATTGCATCTTTTCATTCGTGGCGGCTCTCTGAGGAGATACACGAAGCTCGACACAAATGCCTGGAACTGCCTTGCTGCTGAGACAATCGCAGCGCACTGATAGAGGAGCAAGTCTGAACATGGCCAAGCACGTGATCGATATGACCGGCAAGGTCGTTCTGGTGACCGGTGGTAGCCGAGGTCTCGGCAGAGCGATGTCGCTGGGATTTGCCGAGGCCGGTGCGCACGTGGCTGTCGCCAGCCGTAAGATCGAGTCCTGCCTGGAGACAGTGGCCGAGATTGAAGCTTACGGTGTTAAGGGGCTGGCGCAATCGTGCCATGTTGGCGACTGGGATCAAGTTACAGCGTTGGCTGATGCGGTCTACAGTGAGTTCGGCCGGATCGACGTGCTGATCAACAACGCCGGTATGTCACCGCTCTATGATCGCCCCATTGATGCGTCGGAGGATCTCTACGACAAGGTCATGAGCGTCAATTTGAAGGGGCCGTTTCGTCTCTGTGCGTACGTTGGCGAGAGGATGATCGCCGATGGCGGGGGCTCGATCATCAACATCTCTTCCATCGCAGCCATTCGCCCTCGCAAAGATATTATCATTTACGCTGCCGCCAAGGCTGGCCTCAATGCGATGACCGAAGGAATGGCCAACGCGATGGGTCCGAAAGTGCGGGTCAACTGTATTATGCCGGGCCCCTTTCTGACCGATATTTCCAGGGCCTGGGATATGGCGGCGTTCGAGGCGCGCGCGGAAGAACGCATCGCGCTCAAACGCGGCGGTGAGGCGGACGAAATTGTTGGCGCCGCTCTGTATCTGGCATCGGATCAGGCCTCATACACGACAGGCGCCGTTATCCGAATTGATGGCGGCTCGGTTTACTAAATGCATCTGTCCAAGAGCGGTGCATAGGATCTTTCCTAGATCGAGCGTTTCCGGGCGACTGGAAATGCCATTTCGGGTTTGTAATGCTCGAAGCTGCGGAGCGACTGGGCGTTGGCCTGCCGTTGCCATTCAGTGCCTGGCAGAACTGCCGATACACACTTGTAAGTTTTTCGGTAGGCCTGTGTGCGCGCGTTCTCTTCGATGACAATGGCGGCGATGCCGGCGACACTGCCGCCTTGGCGCTCAACAAGGCGGATCGCACCATCCACGGTTCCGCCGGTCTCGACCCATTGATCGACGAGCAGGACGCGCGTGCCCTCGGCAAAAGCTGGCAAGCGCATCTCCATCTCCTGTGACCGGCCGGAGTAATTTGTGAAGGATACCGTATCGGTTTCTACACAAAGCTTGCCCGCCTTTCGGATCGGCAGGAAGCCGGTTCTAATTCGGGTTGCGATGGCTGAACCAAGTACGAAACCCATCGCATCAAGGCCGGCAACGACGTCAATGTCGTCCGGCTCCAGGTCGTGACACAGGTCATCGAGAAGGTCGTGGAACGCCTCGCCGTTGATGTACAACGAGGTCGGATCGAGCCAGGCAAACTTCCCGCCTTTGGTGTTGGGCGCCATAATGGAGAGATACCAACGGTCTTCTCGTGGTCCCTTGTCACGACGAGGGTTTTGGTCTCGTTGATCGTCGGAGGGGCGAGTCATTGCGCAGGCTCCAAAATGCAGGTTTCGCGCACGCGTTTGAGCAGGGCGCCGAGTTTTTTGGGATCGATATTGTAAAAGTCACCGTCTTTGTTGATGCCGGTTGCGACAAGGATCGCATCCAGTAGCGGTGCGTAGAGATGCACGTTTTCAACCGTGACACCGGATGCAATCGCCAAGGGATGGTCACCGCAAGCCGTTCGAAACGTTTCAACCTTCGTCATGTCGGCGGCCTTGCCGGTTGCGACGCCAGACGTTGTCACCACGTCCATGTACTGGCAGGCCAAACGGGCTGCGTCAGGATAATGCGCGGGAGAGACGTCACGTTGCTTTTTGAAGGCCGTGCCACCCCAATACATGCCTTCCCATCCGCTTGAGGTGCGTGCGGCATCAATGTCGATGGCTTCTGTCTGCTCAGTCGCGCGTTCATCGATCCGGGCATCGTCGGCCCAGTAGGCATCCACACGGCAGCCGTTCTGGAGCAGGTCGCCCAGGACCGGGAAGGCGTCTTTGCCAGTAACGCCCAAAAAATTGACACCCAACCAAAGCCAGGGGAATTCCTGACGCACATGGCGCACAATCGGCAAGAGTTGGTCACGTGCGAAGTCGTGATTGATAAGAAAAACGCCGTGTGCGCCGGCACGCATGGCGGCCCGGACATTTCGGTCCACCTGAGGCGCGTCAAGAGCGTGAATCACGGGCAGGATCGCCGGGCCGGCGGTCTTAAACAGCTTTCGGATTGAATCTCGTGTCATCAGCCGCTTTTCAAGTGTGCTAATTGTGCGGTAATTGTATGCAACGAACGCCCAGAATTGAAGCAGGACGTTTGCAGATCTCTGACCTAGTGTCGTTTTTTGAGGATGCAGCCCGCATCTGACCGAGACAACCGCAGAAAATCAACCCAACAGATCGCGTTGACACTAAGAATGCAGTGCGCACAGCCAAGCGAGGAAAAATATGCCGAAGAAGACATCGTGCCACGTACCACCGACAACGCGTCGCAAGTTTCTCCAAGTCGCCGGCATCGGCGCCGGTGCCACGCTGTTCGCCCCGTATGTAAACCGGTCCTGGGCTGCGACCACCGAAATTAACATCCTTTCCTGGTATGGCCTCGGTGAGCCAGACATGGTTGCTGAGTTCGAGGCGGCGAACAATGTCAAATTCAAGCCTAAGTACTATGCCGGCGGCGACAATATGTTGGCAGCGCTCGCGCAATCACCGGCGGGAACGTTTGATCTCATTCATACCGATGCCGAATATGCCCGCATTCTGATCGAGCGCGGCAATCTGATCGATGCGCTGGACCCTGCTGACTATCCGTTCGACGATATGATTTACGACGACTTCAAGAAATTTCCTGGTCACTGGAAGGACGGCAAGCTTTATTCCATGATTTGCCGCTACGGGCACCTGGGCGTCTCCTACAACACCGATGCGCTGACGCGCGAGGAAGCGCTGAGCTACGGCGCCTACTGGTCGCCGAAAGTAAAGGGCAAAGTTGGGCACTTCGATTGGCACCTGCCAAGCCTTGGCCAGGTCAGCATCCTCAACGGCAACGTCAAACCCAGCCCGTTTGACATCGGCGATGCGGCCTGGGGCAAAGTCAAAGAAAAGACCTTGAGCCTCAAGCCACAAGTCAAAGGCTATTTCGACTATGGCGGCACCTTCGCGTCTTTGAAGAACGGTGAAATTCTTGCCTGTGTTGGCATCGGCGACTGGGTGACGGGCGTCGTTGCCAAAGACGGCGGCAAAGTCGATTCGGTCGTGCCGAAGGAAGGCGGAATTCAGTGGACCGAGTCCTACTCGATTGTCTCGACATCGAGGAAGAAGGATCTGGTCAAGAAGTATATTCAGTATTGCCTTTCGCCAGAGGGTCAGGTCAAATCAGCCAATATGAAAGCTTATCCCGGCTTCGTTGTCACCAATGCCGGCCAAAAGGCGCTGATCGAAAAAACGCCGGCTGAAGCCAAGCGCACCGGGCAGATGCCGGGTATGGCCAATCATCCGATCACGCTGATCAAAGAAGGGCGCATTCACTATCGCGATACGCCGAAGCAGCAAACGCTTGAAGATTGGAATGAGTTCTGGTCGGAATACAAGAACGCCTGATCGAAAGTTGGAGCGCGTACGGGCCAGCAGGAAAGTGCTGGCCCGTTGCTTTTCTAGGAACCGGTCGGCTTGATGGCTGAGCAAACCCCAATTCGCCGAACATCAAGAACCCTTGATTGGTTCGCCATGATCTGGCGGGCGCCGTTGCTGGTGTGGCAATTGCTGTTCTTCGTCGTGCCACTCGGATTCCTGGTTTATCTCAGTTTCTGGCTGGTTCGAAACTATCGAATGACCCCGGCGTTCGATACCGTCAACTGGGTCAGGATGTTTTCAAAGGACTACTTTTGGGATGCCTACTTTCTGACTTTCGGCCTCGCCGCGCTGGCCACGATCGTCACCACCATGCTCGCATTTCCGGCAGCTTATGCGCTTGCCTTCAAGGTCACGCCGGCGGTGCGGCGGTGGGCCGTATTCCTGCTCATCATTCCCTTCTTCACGAGTTATCTGGTGCGGATCTACGCATGGCAGACCATTCTCGCCGAGAACGGCGTCATCAACAGTGTGCTGTCGACGATTGGCCTCGGTCCGTTTGCGATGCTCAACACCAAATTCGGGACGGTGGTTGGATACGTGACGCTCTCGCTGCCACTGGTCATCATTTTGCAGACACTTGCGCTTGCCAACATTGATCGCAGTCTGGTTGAGGCGGCGCGCAATCTGGGTTGCGGGCGGCTGCGAACGGTTCTGACAGTCGTCGTGCCGCTCGCCAAGGTCGGTATCATCATCGGTGCGGTGTTCTGCTTTATCCTCTCGTTCGGAGATTTCGTTTCGCCGTACTACCTGGGCGGATCACGCCCTCCGACACTCAGTATTCTCATCATTGACACGACCAAATCCGGCCAGCAGTGGCCGAAGGCAGCCGTTGTGGCCGTCACAATGATTGTGACATTGATTGTAATCGCTTTCCTTGCAGTGAGCGCGGCATACAGGAAGGCGCGATGAAAGAGAGCCGGGCGTTACACTTCTTCCTGCGGTTCTATGTCGGGGCAATGTTCGTCTTTGTCTTCGCGCCGATCATTGCGAGTTGCATTTTTTCGTTCAATTCTGATCGGTTCCCAACCATCCCGCTCGGAAGTTTCACGCTGACTTGGTATGAGCAAGTGTTGGCTGACCAGAGTGTTTGGGATGCTTTCGCCGTTTCGGCCGGCACGGCTGCCGTTGTTTGTGTCTTGTCCACATTCATCGGGTTTTGCGCAGCCTATACAGATTACCGCTACAACTTTTTTGGCAAAAGCGCGTTTCTCGCCCTTGGCTTGCTGCCGCCGACGATTCCGCTCGTCATCATGGGGTTGGCGATGCTGGCGTGGTTGTCACGAATCGGAATGTCAGGGCAGGTGTATTCGATCACGATCGCACACGTCGTTATGTGTACGCCATTTGCGATGGCGATCATTCGCCTCCGGTTGTCGCAAATGGACCCCAGTCTCGAAGCTGCCGCGTGGAATCTTGGTGCGAGCAATTGGGTGGCAATGCGCGATGTGATCCTGCCCTTCACGCGCCCGGCGATCATCTCGGCGATGTGCCTGACAGCGGCTGTGTCGTTCGATGAATTCGCCGTTGCCTGGTTTGTTTCCGGATTGAACAAGTCCGTCCCCGTCGTCATCCTGGAAATACTCCAGGGTCAGGTCGACCCACGAATAAATGCGATCGGAACGTTTGTCTTCGTCATATCGATCACGCTTGTCATCATCGCGCAGGTTTTGTTGATGACACGGGAACAGAGATCGGGGGCAAGCGATGCCTGAACCATTAGTTGTTCTTGACCGCGTCACGAAGCGCTTCAAGGATTTCGTTGCCGTTGATGGCGTGTCGCTGGCAATCGAGAAGGGCGAGTTCCTGGCCCTGATGGGGCCATCAGGCTGCGGGAAAACGACGACGTTGCGCATGCTTGCCGGTATCGAAGAGCCAACGGAAGGCAGCATTTTTCTCTCCGGACAATCGATGAGCGCGTTGGACCCGAACGAGCGGGACACGCCGATGGTGTGGCAATCGTTGGCGTTGTTTCCATTTCTCAACGTTCGCCGAAACGTCGAGTTCGGGCTCAAGATGCGCGGGGTCGGGACGAGCGAACGCAAGCGCCGGTCGATGGAGTGGTTGGAGCGCCTTGGCATTGCCGAGCATGCTGAGCGCGACGTTGGAAAACTGTCTGGTGGTCAACGTCAGCGCGTTGCATTGGCGCGGGCGCTGGTTACAGAACCGCAGATTCTGCTGCTCGATGAACCACTGTCGGCACTTGATGCCCATCTGGTAATCCGTATGCAGGCAGAACTGACACGACTGCAGCGGGAACTTGGGATCACATTTGTTTATGTCACGCATTCGCAATCCGAAGCGTTTGCGATGGCTGACCGGGTTGCGCTGATGAACGGTGGTAAAATTGCGCAAGTGGGTGCGCCCCGCGACGTTTACCGTGCGCCTGCCAATCGTTTTGTCGCTGAGTTTGTCGGTCGCAATAATATTCTTGCTGGCCGGGCCAAGACGGTCGACGGTGATATGGTTGAGATCGAGACGCCGATCGGTGTGTTTGCCGCGCCCACTGAAGGGCGAGCGATCAATACTGGTGATGAAATCACATTCGTTGTTAGCGCTGATCTGGTGACGGCATCAAAAGACGAACCAACAGCGATAAATCGGACCTTGTGCAAACTGATCACGGAGCAGTTTGTCGGTTCCTTCGTAACGCTTTTCCTGGAGGCAAGCGACGGGACGGAACTGAAAGTCGAGGTGCAGCAACGCGAACTTGAGACGTTGGAGCTTCGCCACGGCGCGCCGCTCTGGGTCAGTTGGTCAAAGGAACACGCGCACGTGCTGCCCGACGCAAGTTGAGAAGTGAGGTCTTTCGGATGATACAGAACCCGATACCCTGGCCGAACGGCGCTCAATGCGCATGTGCAATTACGTTTGACATGGATGCTGACAGTCTCATCCACATTTCCCGGCCGGAAGACTCGCACAAACGTCTCTACCCTATTTCCATGGGCCGCTACGGCCCAACAGTGGCGATCCCGCGCATTCTCGAAACGTATCGTCGCCTCGGGCTCCGGCAGTCATTCTTCGTTCCGGGATGGTGTCTTGAGCAGTACAGCGATGTCGTTGAACGCATCCTGGCGGCTGGTCACGAGATCGGCCACCACGGCTACCTGCATGAAGACCCTGTGATCACCGACGATCAGCAGCGGATCTCGTTTGAAAAGGCACTCGACAGCCACCAGAAGATTTGCGGTCAGAAACCGCGCGGCTATCGCGCGCCCGTTTATAATGCGACGGATACGACAATTGACCTGCTGGTTGAGCATGGCTTTGCCTACGACTCGTCGTTGATGGCCGATGACATTCCGTATTTGATGCGTACGCCCAAAGGCCAGATATGGGAAATGCCGGTGCACTGGGGAACCGATGATTGGCCGCCGTTCGCGCACTATGCGGAGATCGACTACATGATGCCGGTCAAAGGGCCGTCAGCCGGTCTCGCAGGATTTTGGGAGGAATTCGAAGCGCAGTACGAGGCGGGTGGGTTCTTTATGTTGATTGTCCATCCGTTCCTCACCGGCCGTTTGGCGCGCTGGCGTCACGTCGAAAAGTGGCTTGAAAAGACGCTTCGCGATCGTAACGTCTGGTTTGCCACGTTAGGCGAAATAACCGATCATGTTGTCAAAATCTCAGAAGATGGAACGTACAGACCGAGGGTTGAGACCCTACCGTATTTCGACAGTCCAATATCGTAGGTGATGCCTTGAGCGAATTGAACGAGACAGATGCCAAGTTCTTGCAGATGGCCTTCGAGGAAGCGCTTGCCGGATATAATGAAGGCGGCTGTCCTATTGGTTCTGTGTTGGCGGAGGGCGAACGCATGATTGCCAGAGGACGCAATCAACGTGTCCAGGCCGGCGATCCAATTGCCCATGGCGAGATGGATTGCCTGCGCAAGGCCGGTCGGCAAAAATCGTATCGTCATATGACAATTTATACGTCGCTCAGTCCCTGCATGATGTGCTCCGGCACCATTGTCCAGTTTGGCATTCCGCGTGTTGTGGTGGGCGAGAACAGGACGTTTGGCGGCAATGAAGCCTTTTTGCGCGATCGTGGCGTTGAGGTCATCATCGCAGATGACGCCGACTGCATCGCGCTGATGACACGCTTCGTTCAAGAAAAACCTGAGCTTTGGTCGGAAGACATCGCCGATGACTGATCAGGGCGGATAGCAACCTGGTTCCTCGTTTCTCACCCATCCAATTGAACCCCGACGCGTACCCCGGCAGCAGCAGGAAACACAATGGACAAGCCCGACCACATCGTCCTGACCTCGCACCGTCCTTCTGGCGCGGTTTATCCGCTGAAATGGGGGGCAGAGTCGGCTGAATTGCGCGGACCGGTGGTCGGTGGCCTTGGCGGCAGCAGTGCGCGTAACGTCATCGGCGTTCACTCGGGCTCGTATGGTGTCTATCGCGCATTGGCTGTGGCGGCTGGGTCGCTGGATCCGATCCACCGCCCGGACCTTACCAACACCGATCCGACCGATGATATCGGCCCTTTTGCTCAATGGCAGGACCCAGACAGAATCGTATCGCTCGACCCTTACGGCCATCTCGTGGCGCGAAGCTTTTCCGATGCCATTACGGATGGCGCTGCGATTCAGCCGACCATCGCGGTCACGAAAGCGCGGATCAATCTGGGCGAGTTGAAAGAGGCCGTCATCGCCAAGCGGCTTGAGCCGGACGGCAAGGTGTTGCTCGACAATGGCGACGTCAACGTCACCAAAGCGGCGATCGAACCTGTCTGGTATCTGCCCGGCATCGCGAAGCGGCTTGGTGTCGCCGAGCCTGATCTCAGGCGTTCCCTGTTCGAGCAGACCGGCGGCATGTTCCCGGAGTTGATCACACGGTCGGATCTCAAGATTTTTCTGCCGCCGATCGGAGGCATATCTATCTATGCGTTCGGCGACATATCTGCGATCTGGGATCCGGCACGCAAATTGGCCTGTCGTGTGCACGATGAATGCAATGGTTCGGATGTCTTCGGCTCCGATATCTGCACCTGCCGGCCGTATCTGACACACGGCATTGAAGAGTGCATTCGCATGGCTCAGGATGGCGGTGCGGGGCTTGTCGTTTACAATCGCAAAGAAGGCCGCGCGCTCGGCGAAGTGACGAAGTTTCTTGTTTACAACGCGCGCAAGCGACAGCCGGCCGGCGACAGCGCTGCAACCTATTTCGAGCGAACCGAATGCGTCGCCGGCGTGCAAGACAACCGCTTTCAGACCCTCATGCCCGATGTGTTTCACTGGCTCGGGGTGACACGTATTGATCGTTTCATGTCGATGAGCGACATGAAATATGACGCACTCGTCGAGCAGGGCATTGAGATTGCCGAACGTGTTCCAATTCCCGACGAACTCATTCCACCCGATGCGCACGTAGAGATGGATGCCAAGAAAGCTGCCGGTTATTTCGTGGATGAGCGCGCGGCGTCTGCTCCTGTCGAAAACGACAAAGCCAAAGGCCGGGCACTTGACGAATACTGATGCCAATGACGGTTCAGCACCTGCAGCGCTGCTTTTGAGTGCGAAGGCGGTGCGTGAGAGATGTTGGCAGGTCTTCGACGCCAGGGCGGAACTTGAGCATTTCAGTGTCCACCTTGACCGCCTCGAGGACGCGGCCGATTACGTCATTGAAACAACCCGTCAAAATTATCCAAGCCTCGACATTCCCTTTCACGCACGTTGGCGACATTTTACGTTTGCCGGCGTCGATCGATGGCAGGAATTGGCGCAAACGCTCACCGTCGATGCGGAAGAGATGGCTCGCATTCAATTCGACCTCGTTATTGCAAGCGTGTTGCTTGATGCGGGTGCCGGCGCCGATTGGTGTTACCTCGATAAACGTACGGGCAAGAGCTTTTCCCGCTCTGAGGGGCTGGCATTGGCCAGTCTCGATGGATTTGCGGCCGGTCTCTTTTCGTCATCGCCCGGGAACAACTTTCAGGCCGATGCCCTCGCACTTTCGGCAATTGGCCGTGATGATCTTGGGTCCGCGTTTCAGGTGACGCCGCAGAACCCGCTGGTTGGCCTGGACGGCCGGGTCCAACTCATGCGGTCGGTCGGTTCCAATCTAACCGCCCACCCGGAATTCTTCTCAGCTGAGGCGCCGCGAATTGGTGGCTTGTTCGATTGCATCAAACGCACCTATGGGCAGAGTATCGCTGCAGCCGAATTGCTGGAGGTCGTTCTGACAGCGTTTGGAGGGATCTGGCCCGGACGCTTGGAAATCGATGGCGTCAACCTCGGTGACACGTGGGGTCATCCTGCCGTGGCGGGCGCAGGCGAGACCAACGGACGGGTACCTTTTCATAAACTGTCTCAGTGGTTGACTTATTCGCTGATCGAACCGCTCCAACAGGCTGGCATTGACGTTGTCCTAATTGATGACCTCACGGGGCTCGCTGAATACCGAAACGGCGGGTTGTTCGTCGATCTGGGTGTCCTCGAGGTTCGTGACCCAACCACGCTGCAAGTGGCGCACAATCCCGGAGACCCATTGATCGTTGAGTGGCGGGCGCTGACGATCGCGTTGCTGGATCAGTTGGCGGACCTGGTACGATCCAAGTTGGGGGCGAAAGGTGAAAATCTGCCGTTGGCCAGTATTCTGGAGGGCGGGACGTGGGCAGCGGGGCGACGCATCGCGTCGAAACTGCGCGACGACGGCAGCCCGCCGATTAGAATCATAAGTGATGGTTCTGTATTTTGAAGCAGCGAAATCGAGGAGTGGCGAGACGTGACGGATAGTCTGACGGTGGTCAACCATCCCCTTATTCAGCACAAACTGACCCAGCTACGGGATGTGAAAACAATCACATCGGACTTCCGGCAGCTGTTGCGCGAGATTAGTCATCTGCTCGCCTATGAGGTGCTGCGAGATCTGCCGATGACGACGAAGGATATCGAGACTCCCATTGCCAAGATGTCGGCCCCTGTTCTGGCTGGCAAGAAGCTCGTCTTTGTTTCCATCCTGAGGGCCGGCAATGGCCTGTTGGACGGCATGCTGGATCTGGTGCCACTGGCTCGTGTCGGTCACATCGGTCTCTACCGTGACCCGGAAACCCTCACAGCCATCGAGTATTACCGCAAACTCCCGGATGACATATCAGAGCGTCCCGTCATCGCCGTCGACCCGATGCTGGCAACCGCCAACTCCGCCATTGCGGCGGTGTCACAACTCAAGGCAGCCGGCGTGGACAATATGAAGTTCGTTTGCGTGCTCGCTGCACCCGAGGGCGTTGAGCGGTTCGCTGCGGCCCACCCTGATGTTCCAATCTATACGGCGGCCGTTGACGAGAAGCTGAACGAACATAGCTACATTGTGCCCGGTCTTGGTGATGCCGGCGACAGAATGTATGGCACCAAATAAGCACTCCAGCTTCCGGTGGGCCGCCAATGTGGCTTGTGTCTCACGATCTGATACTTGCCATTATGAGCCACCGGAGTTCTTGAGCGCATTGTTGACGCTTGTTGGGCGAGGCATCTGCCGCGATGCCTTCCGACAGCGTTGCTATGGTGTTACTCTGCGCAAGTGCATTCGGTCAGGGAGACGGTAGAATGAAAATTGCCGCGCTGGTCTTCGATAAGATTACGGTTCTTGACATTGTCGGTCCCGCCGAGGTGTTGAGTTGGGTGCCTGGTGCAGAGATTGTCTGGGTCGGCAAGGAGATTGGGCCAATCCGGGCAGCACCTTCGGGATTGGCAATCAATGTTGAGCATACGCTGGACGATGTTGCGAGTGCTGATGTCGTTATCGTCCCAGGCGGTCCTGGTGTCCGTCTTCTATTGGAGGATGCGAACGTGCTCGATTGGCTGCGGCAAATCCATGAGACGACGACGTGGACAACGTCAGTTTGTACCGGCTCGCTTCTTCTCGGTGCGGCCGGGCTCTTGAAGGGCATCGAGGCGACAACACATTGGAATGCCGTGACGGCACTAGAAGGCTTCGGCGCCAGCTATCGCGAAGAGCGAGTCATACCGCAAGGCAAGATCGTCACGTCAGCGGGGGTTTCGTCGGGCATCGACATGGCACTTTGGCTTGTTGGCCAAATCGCTGGCGATGAAGCGGCGAAGCAGGCGCAGCTGTGCATCGAGTACGATCCGAAACCACCCTACAATGCTGGGGCGCCTTCGAAGGCGTCACCGCAGGTGATTGAGCAGGCACGCGCGACCGTCACGGATGTCGTCGCCAAATCTCTTGCAAATACATGAAGCGTGGATGCGGAAGAGGCCTAGAATCGCGTTGGCCGCCCAAGCCAATCGGGTGCTTGACGTTGACCTGACGCAAAGCTTTCGGAACATCTAGTCTCTGTACTCGACGAAAAGACGCTGCTGACCATCTGAGCGGGGTCGTCAGAAGTCAGCAGCGTCACCCCCCGTGCCCTCGCGAACCCGTGTCCGCTGGGCAGATGCAAATTCGAGGGCAACGACCGCAAGTTGTCTACAGATAAATTATAATCGCGGAAGTTAAGTTCGTGTGCGTGCTAATTTTGCATCCACAAGCGCTCCGGGGCCCAGGGGCGTTTTGAGGGGCGTTTTCAGGGACGTTTTCCGGGGCGCCGCCGTCTGTAAACCCAGTTGATGTTCGTGTTCGAAACACCGACCCGAAGATGGGCCGCGGCGGATGGTTCAACTTGCCACGATCACGCTCTAAGCGATGACGGGCATTGGGTGGGCTACCTCAAGGGTTTTCCTTCGATTGTGTGTCGTCACCTTTCATCATTGCGGTTCGCTGTCGTTTCGAAAATGACACTGACGCTGCATCTGCGCCTCGTGCGTATGACGAAACGTTTGCTGCCATTGCGCCAAGGGCAGCCATCGTATGCCGCTTTGAATACTGGCCAACGTGGGAGGCCTGAAAGCCCATCGAAGACGCTTGATCCCACGCGTCGTGATCGGCTCCAAGATAGGTCACAAGCCAGTCGTCTTTCTGGCACCCCTCAATCAGTGCTTTGATGGACGCGGTATTGTGCTCCTGACTTGAGTTCTCGTGCCCGTCCGTCATGACGACGAGGGCTTTGCCATGGTTCGGCAAGCGCTCACGCATCGCATTGATTGATTGGCCGACAGCATCGCACAACGGCGTGCCGCCGCGGGGATACTTCCTTGCTGGTGATCGGTTTGAATGCTTCCGCAACCACGCCAGAGCGGAGCGTATCGATCGACTGGGTGTCGAACACTGTGACGCTGATGGCAGCGTTGACGTCTTTATCATCTGCGAGCGTGGCGACATATTGGTTGAGACCACCAAGTGTATCGTCCCACGCGTTCGCCATGGAACCGGAGCGGTCGAGTACGATTTGAACGTCAAGTTTGTTACTCATCATGATTTGCCTTTCGTGGCTTGCCAGCGTGCCTTGGCGGCGGCCTTGGCAATATCGCTGCGTCGCTTTGATGAGAGCGTCCTTGCTCGCGCTTCACCGCCAAGTTTCTGTGCGCTGGGCACATCCATGTTGGCTTCTTCTGTGCCTGCGTTCGACACGTAGGACTGTACAATCGCGTCCTCCGGCAGGTCATATCCGTGTCGGCGCATGACTTTGCGTGCGGCTTCCGCGGCGCGGAGAAGGGCGGCTTTAGCGGGATCGGGCTTTTTGCTCATCGGTGCTCTATTGCCTGCTAGAGACCAGCATGCATGTAGCGAATGCTTGCTGTGCTTGCAAGTGGTGATTGTTTGTTGATCGTGCGGCTTCAATAAGATGCCGACTTGGCCACTGAACCTCAAGGCGGTTGAGGGCGCAGAATTCAGTCAGGGAGACAGATGCGTGCGAGTTCCTGATCAACGCCGAAACGCGATCAGGGATCGCGACCAATTGTTGTTGCCTTAGGTCAATTTGTTGGTCTTTGCAGCCCTGTCGTACCGTAGCGGTAGCTGTGTGCGAGGCAATGGCGACCACGTGCATTCGATGCAGGCATGATCCACACTCGAATGACTTTCTAGTTCGCATTGAAAACGTCCAAGGCATCTGCGACGCTTTCCGTTGGTGCATGGACCCTGCCATCGGCTTTTGCATTGTACCGTGTCAATGTCGTGTGGTTGTTGAAATTGGGACCTTGCGTGATGCCAAGATCAGTTCCTAGAGGGCGCTGGGATGCGTTTGAAATCGGATCAAGATGGAGCCAATGATGAAATCAGAACGCAAGCAAATCGGTTTGGCCATCATTGGTTGTGGCACGATCGGACGCATTCGCGCAGAGTTGGCGCGGGCCTACCCCGGGATTGGCTGGCTCGGCCTGTGCGATCTTAAGTCGGATCTTGGCGAAAAACTGAAAGCTGATTGCGAAGCTGATTTCTTCACCAATGATTTTAAAGAGCTGCTGGGGCGGCCAGAAGTCAATGCCGTCATTATCGCGACAGATGAGAATTTCCATTTCGAGCCGACGATGGAGGCGGTGGAGCGCGGTCATGATCTGTTTATTGAAAAACCGCTCGCAACGGACGCGCGCCAATCGCTCAAGATCCATCAGGCGATAGAAGCGGCAGGCATCGACGCCGTTGTTGGCTACACACAACGCTTCCGACGACGCTTCCTCGCCGTAAAGGAGCGGCTGGTAACGGGACAGATCGGCGATGTGACCACGGTCGTGACCCGGGCTTTCATGAACCAGATGGTGCCGATTGCCACGGTATCGCGCACTCAGGACAGGGCAAACTTGACGCCGATGGTCGTTTCGGGGACCCACAGTCTCGACATGTGCATGTGGTTGATGGAAGGCAAGACGCCTGTGTCGGTGTTTGCGCAATCCGTCGACAAAGCGCTTGGCAAATGGGGCACAAAGGATTCGACGTCCGGCATCTTCACGATGGATGACGGCACGATTTGGAGCATGAACATCAGTTGGGCGTTGCCGGTCGTGTGGCCGGGTGCCGTTTACGGTATCGAGATCGGCATCGTCGGCACCAAGGGCGTGATTGACATTGAGGATACGCACCGCGATGTCGTGCTTGCCACCGAGATTGCCCAGGGTGCCGGCTATGCGCCGGAAGGGTTCGATCCCGGTGCGCCGCGGCATGTCGATTTCCTGACCAGCTACCCGCCCGGAGATTTGCACGATTCGCAACTTTGGGGACCGATGCGCGAGGAAACCAACTCATGGTATCAGCGCATCTACATGAAGCAGAGCACTCCGCACGCAACGGCGGCGGATGGTCATCGCAACCTCATGTTGACCATGGCCATGGATCTCTCGGCAAAGCGCGGCGTTCCTGTGTCGTTGCCTGCGGATGCCGATGAATTGATGCGCGAACTAACCTGAATTTCGAAAGACCCCGAAAATTAGAGACGCACGTCCGCGTCAAGAAAACCATTTTTTGCGGAGAAGCAAAATGAGCACGTCAACAGCTACGACGACAAACCCAGACACGATTGACGGTTCTGGATATCCTCTTGGTTTTCTCGTCAACAAGGCAGCTGGGCAGATCGGGGTGCTTGGTGCATCACCGGCTGAGGATACCTTCGTCGTCGAAGCGCGCATGTTTGTCGGTCATCAGCGGGAAGCCGTGATTAAGCAAGGCAATGACGGGGGTTCCTGGCGCCTCACGTGCGATGAAGGCAAGCACATGAAAGGGACCGATCTGGCTCCTTTTCCGCTTGGTTTTTTCAATGCCGGCTTACAGTCTGATCTCATCGGCCGCCTCCTGAAGCTTGCCGAGGCGCGGGGGATTTCACTCGATGACGTGTCGATTTCCCTTCAGAACCACTATTGGATGACGGGATCCTTTTTTCGCGGTACCGGTGAAGGGTTTGCCGATCCCGCCACCGCCAAGGTCAAGCTGCGCTCGAGCGCTGACGCGGCTGCGATCCGCCAGCTGGTCGACGATGCGGTGGCTGCATCTCCGGCGTTCGGCGCCATGCGTGCCGCGCTGACCAATACCTTTGCGATCTATGTGAACGGACGCCGACGCACGGTTGAGACCATGGACGCTTCGACGGCAGCTGATGCACCTGATCCGTACACCACCTACAGCAGTGTTCCGAAACCGCTCTCAGACAACAACGGCGAGGATGTGATCTGGAAAACGGGTTCGCTGGTTTCCGGTGACATCGAGCCGGCTCCAACCGGTACGACCACTCGGATCATTCGCAACATTTGCGGTGATAGTCAGCTTGCAAATCCCGCAGGCGTGATTGAAACAGACACATGGCTCAACCTGCCGGGCATGTCGCATTTCACGATAAGATCGGACGAGCGTGGCGGCGGTGACGCTGGGCCGTGTGGACTGACATTGATATCCGCCGGCATTGCGTTTTGCTTTATGACTCAGCTTGGCCGCTACATTGAGCATATGAAGTTCGACATCAACGGTGTCCGGCTAGTGCAATACAGTCCCTATGGATTGGCGTCGCAAGGGAATGCTGTTTCAGGTCATGCAGGTCCCGTCGACACACATTTGTTCCTCAATGGCCACGCCGACGATGAGACATTCGAACGGCTCATGCACATTGCGGCCCGCACGTGCTATCTGCATGCCACGCTTGCCAAAAGCTTGGTGTCAGAAATTGCGGTCGAGTTGAACGGCAAGGATCTTTGAGTTCCGGATCGGCTGCAGCCGATCCATTCGGCACTGTCGGATTGGCGACAATTTCACATGCTGCGGACGTCGTCTCGTTTCCGGCGTCAGGTCTGCGGGCTCGGCGGCCGGGCTCGATCTGACGGCGGCGGCGAACCGCAAGTGCGTCGTGCTCCTGCTATCCGGCTTTGACGGACCGGCATATTTTCCTCTAGCGATCGTTTGCGAAAGACACTTTTTTGAGCGCGACGTCTCCTTCCAAGCCTGCTGATCAATGGCCGGTGTTACCGCTCCTTGCCTGGGGCACCGCGACTATGTTCTTTTTCTATGCCTGGGTGCTCCGCGTTTCGCCGAGTGTGATGGTCAGCGAATTGATGCGCGACTTTGCGGTTGGCGGGGCCATTCTTGGAAACCTCTCTGCGTTCTATTTTTACGGCTACTCGACAATGCAGGTGCCCGTCGGCGTCCTCATGGATCGGTTCGGGCCGCGACGATTGCTGACAATCTCGGCGTTGGCCTGCACGGGCGGTTGTCTGTTGTTTGCGGCAAGTGGGGAAGCCATGTCGGCGTCACTCAGCCGTTTGGTGATTGGCGCCGGGGCGGCGTTCGGACTGGTTGGCGCAATGACCATTGCCGGGCAATGGTTCCCGACGCACCGTTTTGCGCTGCTTTCTGGTCTTGCCATAATGATGGGAATGATCGGGGGCGTGTTTGGGCAGGCGCCGGCCAGGCTTGCCGTCGAGGCATTGGGTTGGCGTCAAACGATGATCGCATTTTCGGCGGGCGGATTGGTGCTTGCTGTTGCTGCGTGGTCCTTTGTGCGCGACAAGCCTGTGGCCAGCGGCGTGCATCAGCGATCCGTATGGCGCTCACTTGGAGCCGTCTTCAGAAACCGACAGGTCTGGCTCAATGCCATCGCGGGGATCGGCACGACGGCGCCCTTGCTTGGATTTGCCGGACTGTGGGGCGTGCCCTATTTCGCGACGCGCTATGACATCGATCGTGCGGCTGCCGCGGGGATGACCTCTCTGTTGCTGATTGGTCTGGCGATAGGTTCTCCATTTTTCGGCTGGCTCTCCGACCGTATGCAACGGCGGCGGCTGCCGTTGATCTTCGGGCTTCTCACCTGTCTGTTAGCATTTGCCGCGCTGGTTTATGTGCCCGACGTACCAATTGGCATTGCGACGGCGCTGGCGCTCGTTTGTGGCTTTGGCGCCGCATCACAAATCACATGTTTTGCCGCGGCACGTGAGTCCAGTCCAAGCGCGCTCAGCGGTACGACGCTTGGGATTACGAACGGATTGGTGACCAGTGCAGGCGCCGTCTTTCAACCGTTGATTGGTTCACTACTTGATATGGGCTGGACGGGAGAGACTGACGGCGGTGCGCGGGTCTATGATCTTGTAACATATCAATTCGCGCTTCTTGCTGTGACGATCGGGACCACCGTTGGATTGCTGTCGGCGCTTGCAACGCGCGAAACATACTGTCGGCCATTCGACGAGTTCAAACCCGCCACGTAGTTGTCGCCGCCACCGTGCCTTTTGGCGCAGGCGAAGTTCAACTACAGTGGCAGGTGATCGTCGGTTTTGACGGGCCCCAAAACGACGATCGAACTCTTACGATCGGCTCTGAACTGTGCCATCGAACGCTCCAGTCCTGATGGAAAGGTATGCACCATGGCGAAAGAACTGGAAGGATTTGTCGCGCGTCTGACGGCGCTCGGAGGCGGTTCGGGCGACAGCCGTGAGATCTATGAAGATTGGGCGCCGACCTACGAGAAAAATCTGCAAGACGACTACGGTTACGTTGCACCGGAACTGGCCGTTGATGTCTTTGCCCGGCATTGCCGGGATAAGGACACCCGAATCCTCGACCTTGGTTGCGGCACCGGCCTTGTCGGCGTTGAGCTTTCCAAACGCGGTTTTCGTCACTTCGATGGGCTGGATGTTTCGCCGGGCATGCTGGATGTTGCACGAAGCAAGCAAATTTACGGCGACCTCTTGGTTGGTGACATGACGCAACCGATCGATCTTTCCGGGCAAACCTATGACGCTGCCATTGCGGTGGGATGTTTTGGCGGTGGCCATCTCGGGCCGGAACATCTGACAAACATTGTAAAATGCGTCAAGCCGGGCGGACTTCTGGTCCTTTACATCAATGACATCCCGTACGATGAAGACGATTATCCGAAGCACTTTGCGTCACTTGAGGAAGGCGGCCACTGTCGCGTCCTGGCCGAGGAGAAATCGAACTACATGCAATCCTTGGATCGACCGGGCTGGGCGGTTGTGTTGAGCCGTATAGAATAACAGAATTAGTCAGGGATAGTGATGGGAGGATTGATGGCAGGCAGCCTCTTCAACAACGCGTTGGTTTGGGACGCCCATGCAGGCTTTGAAACGCGCAGTGCTGACGATCTGGAACCGCTGCAGGAATGGCGCGACGCCGGTGTCAACTTCCTGTCGGTCAATGTCGGCTACGATGTCAATGTGTGGCACGACACCGTCAAGGCACTGGCTGTTGCGCGCGACTGGCTGCACGTCACGGATGGCTATCGCTTGATCGGAAATGTGCGAGAACTGGACCAGGCGGTTGCGGCCGGCGAGATGGCGGTTGCCTTTGACATCGAAGGTGCCAATGCACTCGACGGACGGGTCGACATGGTGCGGTTCTACTATGATCTCGGTGTGCGCCAGTTGTTGTTGGCCTACAACCTTAACAATCTTGCAGCGGGCGGTTGTCATGACGAAGACGAAGGACTGAGTGCTTTCGGCTATGACATCGTCGCCGCAATGAATGGCGTTGGTATGCTTGTCGATTGTTCGCACTGCGGCTACCGCACGACGATGGACGTGATGTCCTGCTCCTCTGATCCCGTCATCTTTTCACATTCGAACGTGCGGGCATTGTGTGATCATGAACGCAACATCCGTGACGATCAGGCCCTACGTTGTGCCGAGACCGGCGGTGTCGTCGGCGTCAACGGCATAAGCCGCTTCGTCGGTGACGATGATACGCGGACAACATCTGTCGTCGATCATATCGACTACTACCTCGACCTCGTCGGCCCTGATCACGTCGGCATCGGTCTCGATTATTTCTATGAAATGAGCGGTGGTTCGGGGTTCAACGAGACCGTATCTCAAAACGCGCAATTCTGGCCGACGTCACAATATCCCGAAGGGGGGCTGCGTTGTGCAGCGCCTGCGCAATTTGCCGAGATCGCGCACGAGATGGTGCGACGCAATCATCAGGAAAACGTTGTGCGTCGCGTTCTGGGTGGCAATTTTCGTCGAGTGGCTGAGCAGGTCTGGAAGTGACGCCGGGATTGGCCACCTCACTATTCAGCCGCCTGTGCCGAAGTTAGGCAATCATCGTTCAATAGTGTGATCGGTGTCAGGTCGCGGTGGTGTTTATAGTCCGGCCGCGACGGTTTTCGCAGCGCATTGGAAACCGGGTTGGCGATCAACGAGAAAATGGCCCGGTCCCAAGGCGACATGTTGTTCGGCGAGCCATGCACAAGCGTGTCGTGGAAAATCAACATTGTGCCTTTGCCACCTCTGGCTGATACCAAGCCGCGCCGTTCAACAAGATCCGCGACCCGGGTTTGGTCACAGACCCAGAGTGGGTAACTGGTTGTTTCTGTGTCGAGACGAGCGCCGTGTTCGCCGACTTTGTGAGAGCCTGGGATGAAATACAGCGGGCCATTGAACTCCGTAACGTCGTCCAGAAAGATGTGCAGGTTGAGGGCCGCCGGTTTCGGCACGCCGTCCTCCGCATAGTGCGTGGCAAAATCATAATGCCACTGCCAGATTTCCCCCGAGAATGCGGCTTTTACATTGACCTTGACCTGTTGGATGTAGGCTGCTTCGTCGAGTACTTGCAGCGCTGGTGCGGTCAGGCGAGGATGGCGGACCAGCCTTGCGAACAGGTCATCACGCAAATGGAGTCCCATGATGGTGCGGATTTCGCCCGACGACTGCTCGACAATGTTGCCCGGATGATCCTGCGCCAGGAGCGCTGGCAGGCGATCCCGGATAAGGTCCACTTCTTCACTTGAGAAGCGATCCGGCAAAATCAAAAAGCCATCCTGGTCCAGGACATCACATTGAGACGCGGTCAGTTTCATCGGGCGGACATCCTCCTGGAAATACAAACCTAGTCGTACCGTTTCAAGAGCAGCAAGTCCCCGTGCGCTGCGGCTTGCCCTGTCACGCGTTAGCGGCCAGCTCATAGCGTACGGGTGTGGCGTAGGCCGGATCATCATGGAGCTGCCAGTACATCTCCTTGAGCCGTGTCGTCACCGGCCCCGGCGCACCATCTCCGACAGGCGCACCATCGATGCCGCGGACCGGCATGATGCCGCCGGCTGTTGAGGTGATGAACACCTCGTCGGAATCACGCAGGGCCTGCGCTGGAATCTTGGTCAACCGGCACTCAATGTTGAGCTTATCCGAAAGCTCGGTAACCGTTCGTCGCGTGATTCCTTCCAGCACACCGCTATCGGGCGACATGAGCACACCATCGTTTAACGCAAAAATGTTCCAGCCTCGGCCTTCGGTCACGTTGTCGTCCTGATCGAGCAACACGGCATAGCGCGCATCGCGGTCATAAGCCTCGAACAGCGAACGAACGAAATCGAGGCGGCCGAAATTCTTCACGCGCGGGTCGACCGATTCTGGCGGTATCCGGATCGTATCGGCGATGACGATGTCGCTTCCGTTGACCAGTTCTTCATCGCTCACGACCTTATAGTACGGCAATGCCCAGACCATGAATTTGTTCTCGCACGTGCGCAAATCCTTATGCCCGGTGGTCGGTGAACCGCGCGTCGCAACGAAGGTGATCATCGAATCTCGGAGATTGGCGCGCGCGACACAACCGTGAAGCACTTCTGCCACCTGGTCACGTTCAATGCCAAGTGATGTGTAACGGCGTTCTATGATCGAGTTGTCCCACCTGTCGAGGTGATCTTCGAGTCGGAAGAAGCTGCCGTTATGGACATGGACGGCGTCGTAGCACATGTCGCCGAGTTGAAAGCCCATGTCCGTAATCGGAAGCCGCATCTCCGAAATCGGCATGTATGTGCCATCCATGAAACCCATTCCGGCCGTGCCGTAACCATCACCGTGGGACATTTCGAACCTCCTCAGCTGATCTTAGGGTGTTCAATTCGTAACCCGTCGGTTTCGTCCGGTAAAGCGCCAGGCGGCTTTGATCTGTCTCGAACGGCGAGCCCCACAAATGGTGTCGTTACGCATTTAACCGGCATCCACTTCGAGCAACGGCGCCGGCGCTCCAAAAGCTGCAGACACGATTGCCTGCGAAGTCAGCCGGCATTCGACTTCGGCATTCTCGCCAGCAGACACAGCGGAATAGCGGCCACGGCGACCCACGTATACATTGTGAATGCATTCATATAGCCGATCATCGCGGCTTGTCGGCCTATCTCGCCGGCGAATTTTGCCATGCCGACACTTGAATCGAGCGACCATGAACCGGTTGCCCACGGCATATACCAGACGTTGTTGAACGGTGATACCGTCTCGACCATTCGTGAGTAGTTGACACTGGACGTGCGCACGATCTCGGCGACCGCCACCGATATGAATATGCTCGATCCGAAGTTGCGCAGCAGATGGAACATACCCATCGCCTCGCCACGAGCCTCCGGTGCGAGCGTCGCAAACGTCACGACGGTGATCGGGATCCAGGCAATGCCAATCCCGATTCCCTGAAGAACCGTATTGAACGCCAACAACGACGGGCTGACGTTGAGATCGTATTGCATCATGCCCCAGCCGCCATATACCTGCATGCCGAAGCCCAGCATCATCATCAGGCGCGCATCAATGCGACCGGTCAGCATCGCAAAGGCTGCTCCCATCGCAGCGCCGACCCCTCGCCAGCCAATGAACGCGCCAATGGCTGCATCGGTGTAGCTTGCATGGTTCTGCAACAGCGGCGGCAACAGCACGACCGGCGCAAAGTTCAGCATCCCATAAAAGAAGACGAGCAACATTCCGAGCGCGTAGTTGCGATCCCGAAAGAGCGACAGCCGGACGAATGGTCGATCGGCGGTCAGACTGTGCACGACGAACATATAAAACGCGATGCAGGCGAGCAACGTTGCAACGATGATCTCTTGCGATTGAAACCAGTCGAGTCGTTGTCCTCGCGAGAACACGAGCTGCGCACCGGCGACCGCGATCGACAGCGTAAGAAAGCCGCTCCAGTCGAGATGAGGGGATTCGCGGTTCGGCCGGACGGGCAGAATGAAACGAAAGCCAACCGCTGTGATGAGGGCGAGCGGCACAATCATCCAGAACGCCCATTGCCAACCATAGAGTTGGGATACCTCACCGCCGATGGTCGGCCCGATCACAGGCCCGACGACGTTCGCCATACCGTAGATCGCCAACACCTTGCCGTGTTGGTGCCTGGGACTGGTGTCAAGCAGAAGTGTGTGACCAAGCGGAATGAGCGGCGCACCGGCGATGCCTTGAATGATCCGCCACAATATCAACTCTTCGAGCGTCGTGGCTGTGCCGCACAGGAAGGTCGATGCGGCGAAGACCGTGCAACACCAGACCATCGTGTTGCGGCGTCCAAAACGCTCAGAGATCCACCCCGTCATCGGGGTGACCACAGCCGTTGCGACGATATTAAAGGTCATCGCCCAGGACACTTCGTCCTGCGTCGCGCCAAGGGTGCCCTGCATTTGCGGCAGCAGCGCAGAGACGATCAGAATTGACGAGGCATAGAGGATCGTCGATAGCGCCACGAAAACAACGATCAGCGCTCGCTGAAGCGTCGTCACTTCGTAAACGGCATCATCGCTCATCTTGATCCATCGCGTTGATTGCCGGTGTCGAGCGGCAAGTCTGTCTTCACGGCAATCAGTCGTCCGACTTCATACATCAAGATGACCGCTCTGTAACTTCATGGTGAAGCCGTACGGCAACACCTGTTTGCTGCCGTTACGACTGTCAGCGCCTTGGTCATCTGACCATCCTGCTGATCGCTGCGAGGTCAGATCAAAGACAAGACCCACACGAGTAGACGGTGTCGTAATGTCTCAGATGTTCACTGAAGCTAGTGCTAAGGTGGCGACACGCCGGGCGACTGTTTAGAGCGACCATATCGCAGTAGCGGCAATACAACTTGTTGCGGGCTTCGAACCGGAATCGCCAAAGTGAGATTGAGAGCTTGCATTGCCAATACACCAGACCAGACTCGGCGTCGTCTATTTGCTGGCGGCAATCGGCTTGATTTCTTTGGTCGACACGATTTGCAAATTCTACACCGGTGAATTGCATGCGGTCATGCTGGCTTGGGGATACTTTGTTGCAATCACCTTCTTCGTGGCTGGCTATTTCGGCGCTCGTCGGCAATTCTCGTTGTTTCGCTGCAATCGGCCCGGCCTGCAGATCGCGCGTTCCGGCTTCCTTGTTGGATCAATCTCCAGCCTGTTCGTTAGCCTTACCTATTTGCCGATCGCCGAGGCCACCGCTATCGGCTTTACCGGGCCGCTGTTTATCACAGCTCTTTCGGTCCCGCTGCTCGGCGAACGCGTGGGATGGCATCGTTGGCTCGCGGTGGTCGTCGGTCTGGCGGGCGTGCTTGTGATCGTGCGGCCTGGCAGCGATGTCTGGCATTGGTCGGCGGGTATGGCGCTGCTCGGTGCGGCCTGCTTCGCCATTTTCCAAATCATAACGCGTCTGCTCGCAAACCAGGATCGCCATCAAACGACACTGATCTACACAAGTATCGGTGGCACCGCATGGGCCAGCTTGCTTGTGCCCTTTTTCTGGACGACCCCGACGATCAATCAGATCGCGATGTTCCTTGCCATCGGTGCAATGGGAGCCGGTGCGCATTTCGCGATGCTGCAAGCATTTGCGAGAGCGGAGGCATCTTTGCTGGCGCCGTTCAACTACAGCAAGCTCATCTGGGTCACGATCTTGGGCTATTTGGTATTCGGCGACCTGCCTGGTTTCAACACATTGATGGGCAGCTCAATCATCGTTGCGGCCGGCCTATACGTCCTCTACCGCGAGGGACGACGACCGACGGAAGCCATCAGCTAGTACGGGCTGCGCTAGGGAGAATTGGGTTCTATGGCTGGCAGAAAGTAACAGACAACATCTGGGTAATGATCTTTGGGTAAGGTGCTATCGCGCTGCCTGTGGTTGGCCTTGGATTGACCTAAGGTTTGTAAATTGGAGGGTCCACACCGTGAAAGACGGTTTCCGAGCCATATGCCTTTCGATCGCCGCCGCAACGAGCGTTCTGCTGACTGGAGCCGGTGAAGCACCACGCCTGGGGAAGAATGCCGAATTTATTGATGACATTCCGGATGTCACTCAAACGGCGGCCAGAGGACCGGCATACGGCGATGGTCAACAGTTTTGTGCCCCGGCAGCGGCAGCGAATTCGTTGAGCTGGTTGGCTGGTTCCGGCGATGCAGAAGCATTGATGCGAAAACTTTCATCGAACGAATTCATGAATACCAGCCTTAAGAATGGTACGGGCGCGTCTGGCTTTTTACGCGGCGTTGGCCGCTATGCGCGGGCAACGTTCGGAAGCTACAAGCGCCTCGAATTGCGCGGATGGCGAAGTTTGAAGGGCAATCTGAAGAATCTCCGAGGTAGTGAAACAATTACGCCCGAATGGCTTGCTAAAGGTGTGGGAAGAAAATCAACGGTGTGGATGAACATTGGTTGGTACAAATATAGAAAATCGACAAATGCTTACTGGCGAATTGGCGGACATTGGGTAACGTTGGTCGGGTACGATTTTACAAAGAGTACTCAATTGATCATCCACGACCCTGCGCCGAGGGCTGGAGCTGGCTTCAAGAACCATTTTCTGGTGATCTCGACCGTCGACAGCGGGACCTTGCAAGGTCGCAAGCAGCGATTGCCGCGCCCAGCTGTTGGCTCAATCAGAATCGAACGTGGCTTGCACATTAAGCCAGGAGCTACCGTTGCTCTGATTGACGCTGCCATACGGTTGGAACTGTGATGCTGGACAAGTAGTCGGCAGTTTCATGTCGATGGTGCTGGGCAGAACGCCCTTTGAATGCCGCCCGCACACGCGAATTGCCGTTAGATCGGTTGATTGAACCTCTCGCAATGCATCAAAGAAACGTCATTGTGTCCGGCTCCAGCCCGAGGAGGTGTCGACCGATTGTCGTGAAGTTTTGCACGCGTGCCTGGGTTTGTTGCGATGCCGTGTAGGCATCGCGGAGGCGCCGCTCGAAATGATTGTCCGGGAATATCGCATCATTGCCGGCATGACGGTAGGCGTCCGTAATGATCTCGACGGCTTCATGGATGGTGTGCACGGTTGCAAGTTTCATCGTGACACGGTCGTCGAGCGTAATTTCTCCGGCGGCTGCGACATTGCGATAGACCTCATCGGCGGTCATATGAAGATAGGCTCGCGCTGCGCGGTAACGGCCTTCTGTGCGTGCCAACTGCGACTGAAAAACGGAACTGTCCCGGAGCAATGCCCCCGAACCGCGAGGCGTCTTGGTGCTTGCCAGGTGCTGTAGATCATCGAGGATGCCGCGCGCAATGCCAAGCTGCAAGGCTGCAAAGCCAACGCCATATGCCAGCGATGCGGAGAACAGATAGAGTGGGCCGGTTTCGCTAAGTTCGTCCAAGTTTTCGCGGTCGATTGTTTCTTCTTCGGGCACGAACAAATCTTCTACCGAGAATGTGTTGCTGCCCGTTCCCTTGAGGCCCATCACGTGCCAGACGTCCGTGACGGTCGCCTTTTCGCGGGGCAATATAAGGGTCCGGTCGAGTTGGCGGCCATCGGCGCGATTGCGCGGGCTGCCGTCGGCCTCAAAGATGCGGCTATGCGCGCCAAGCAGCGTCGCGTGCATGCAACCACTATTGAACGGCCAGGTTCCGGTGACGCGATAACCGCCATCGACGGCGACGGCCTTGCCCTGCGCGCCCGCACCCCAGGCGAGGACCGCATTTGATGGCCCGAACAAGCGTCTTGCGACTTCGTTGTTCAGAAATGCCGCGCTCATGGCGCAGCCCGCCCCCTGGCTCAGGCACCAGGTCGCGCTGGCATCGGCCGTTGCGACGATTTCGAGAAGCTCGGCGTGGGTGCGCAGGTCGATTTCGTCGCCCCCGACCGATTTCGGCAGGAGCAGGCGGAACAGCCCGGCAGAGTGGAGAGCTGCGACGACGTCATCGGGCAATTCACGGGCTTGCTCGATCCGAGGCGCTGCATCTCGCAGAACCGGAACGACGCTTTTGGCTCGCTCAAGCAATTGGGCTCGTGTGCCATGATCCCGTTGCAGGTCAGTCATCCTTGTTGCCATCCTTGATGCGTCGGCTGTTCGTGCCAGGGCTGATCAAGGTTATTGTATAGGCGTGGTGACTGTCAGCGGAAAAGTTGTCCGCGCCCCTGCCAACCATATGCGTGATTGAGCGAGGTTAATTTTTCGGAGGCTTCACGTGTCGTTCGATATGTATTTGCTGACTGAACTGGTCGATAAATCAAGACAAAACGGGCGATCAGACGATCACCTCTTCCGCGACCTTCCGCAAACTGCGTTGTCGCTCATTCGATATTCGCAGTGCCACGTGAACCGCAAGATACCGATCATCATCGCATCACGAAAGGATTGGCCAGTGGCTCATCGGATGTGTTGAGCCAAACCGTTTTTGGGCGCGTGTAATCATAAACCGCCTGCATGCCGCTTTCGCGGCCGTAACCTGAGTCTTTGAAACCGCCGAACTCCGCGATCGGCGAGACCATCCGATACGTATTGACCCAGACGATGCCGGCATGGATCGCCTTGGTCATGCGGAGAGCCCGGGCGTTGTCACGCGTGAAGATGCCAGCTGCCAGGCCGTGGCGTGTATCGTTGGCAAGAGAGACGACCTCTTCCTCTGACGTGAAACGCAAAACACTCAGGACGGGCCCGAACAATTCCGTGTCAACGAGGCGCAATTTTTGGTCGGGGCACGCGATGATCGTTGGTTCAAAAAACAGACCCTGACCGGGTTCATTGGGACGTTTACCGCCCGTCAGCACCGATGCGCCTTCGGAGACGGCGCCAGCAATTTCACTTTCGATACGTTGCAGTTGGCCGGTGGTTGCGAGTGGGCCCATTTGTGTGTCATCGGCCAATGGATCGCCAATACGGATCGCCTGAGTTCGGGCCAGCATGACATCGAGAAACTCATCTGCGATTCTGTCATGCAGATAGAGCCGAGAGCCTGCGACGCAGCTTTGGCCCGCAGCACCGAAAATTCCGGCGATCGAACCATTGACTGCGCTATCAATGTTGGCATCGTCAAACACGATGAACGGCGACTTTCCACCAAGCTCAAGTGAGACCTGCGCAAAATTCTCGGCCGAGTTGCGCACCACATGACGCGCGGAAGAGGGCCCGCCGGTGAAGCTGATACGGGCAACAAGCGGATGCGTGGTCAGTGCCTGGCCGCAGGGTTCACCGTGACCGGTGACCACGTTGACAACGCCCGGTGGAAATCCCGCTTCTTCGACCAGCTTGGCAAACTCGAGCATCGGCGCCGAAGCGTGCTCGGAGGCTTTCAGGACAACGGTGTTGCCTGCCGCCAGTGCCGGGCCAATCTTGACGGCAACCAGAAAGAGCTGCGAATTCCAGGGGACGATGGCTGCAACAACGCCAAGCGGTTCGCGCATCGTCATTGCAATCATGTCGGGCTTGTCGATCGGCAGTGTTGCGCCCTGGATCTTGTCTGCGCAGCCGGCGTAAAATTGAAAGAATTCGGCGATATACTTCGCCTGCCAACGTGTTTCGCTCAGCAACTTTCCCGTGTCGATTGTTTCGGTTCGCCCGAGGTCTTCGGAGTGATCCGCCAGAAGCTCGGCGAGGCGGCGGAGATAGCGCCCGCGCTCGGTCGGCGTTGCGCTGGCCCAGGCCCCTTCTCGCAGAGCTCGGTCGGCAGCCTGCACGGCACGATCGACATCCATGGCGGTCGCTTCAGGGATCTCGGCCCAGGCTTGCATGTTGGCTGGATTAACGCTCTCGAAGGTCTTGCCATCCGCTGCATCGACCCAACACCCGTCGATCAACATTTGGTAGCGTCTGAGAGCGCTCATGACTAACATCCCTTGCGGTTTATCTCTCGCCATCTCGTCGGTGCAGTATAGCGGCTCGGGTACGGAGCGGCCAGACGGTAAGAGCGTGCGCAGACTGGAAGCAGAGGACATCATGGCAACGGTTACAAGAGGCGGTACGCGCTACAGTTTAGAGGGTGCCGGTAACGCGATGCCCGTCGTACTTGTGCACGGGCTGGGTTTGAACAGAGGCATGTGGCAATGGCAAACCGATGCCCTGGCTCAGCGGTACAAGGTGATTACCTACGATCTCGTTGGGCACGGTCAAACGCCCGCCGGTGGCGATGTGCCGACCCTTGCCGCGCTCTCGGAACAACTGCGTGAGTTGCTCGACCATCTGAACATCGAGCGGGCGGCTGTTGCCGGGTTTTCGCTTGGCGGCATGATCGTCCGCAGGTTCGCGATGGATCACCCGGACCGGCTCTGGTCGCTCATCATCTTGAATTCGGCACACGCGCGCACAAGTGCCGCGACGAAAGCGGTACAGGACCGTGTTGACCAGGCGCGTCGCGACGGGCCATCCGCGACGGTCGGTGCCGCATTGGATCGCTGGTTTTCGGAACCCTATCGCGTGCGCCATCCCGAGGTCATGGCGCAGATCCGAACCTGGATCATGGCGAATGACAATCAGGTCTATCCGGGCAACTACCAGTTGCTGGTGGATGGCGTTGACGAGTTGATTGCCCCCGACCCGCCGATCGCGTGTCCGACGCTTGTGATGACCGGGGCGGACGACTTCGGCAATTCGCCATCGATGAGCGAAGCCATCGCGGGAGAGATTGCCGGTGCGCGATTGGTCATTCTTGAAGGCCTCAGGCACATGGCCATGGTTGAGGCACCGGATGTGTTCAATCACGAGCTGGTGTCGTTCCTCGATGACGTGTCGCGCACGAGTTAGAAGAATCATGACGCGCTGTCATCGAATTCATGCCCAGGCAGAGCAGTTGAACGGAGCAGCGGCGCGCCATGTCAATCGTTGCCATATTCGTTTGGCAAACACACGGCGAGCATATCCGCCAATGATATGATTGATCGATATTGGATCGCATTGCGATCTATTGCCTTGTAAGGAAACTTGATGCCGCCACCGTTTGAAGCGACCGAGTATGAGAATCGCCAGCAGCAAGCGCGCAATGCCCTGGCCGGGCTCGGCATGGATGCGATGGTCATCGGTGATCCTGCGAACATCAACTGGCTGACAGGCTTTGATGCCTGGTCATTTTATACGCCGCAGATCTTGATCATCGGCCCCGAAATCGGCCCGGTATGGATCGGTCGCGAGATGGATGCGGGGGCTGCCGCGTTCACCACCTATTTGAAGCCCGATCAGATTGTTCCCTTTGCAGAAGAACTCGTCCAACAAGATGCTGCGCATCCTGCTCAGTTCATGGCGCAATGGATGCAGCAGGCCGGTCTCGATGGCGAAACGATCGGCTACGAGAGTGACGTCTACTACTTTTCCCCGGCCCTGTTGGCCCACTTGCAAACGGGGCTTCCCAACAGCGCCTGGCTTGACGCGGACCTCTTGATCAACTGGTTGCGCGTGGTCAAGAGCCCGGCGGAGCTCGAATTTCTTGGCCAGGCAGCCACGATTGCAGGGTGTGCCATGCAGACCGCCTATGATGGCGTCCGGCCGGGGATGCGCCAGTGCGATCTGATGGCAGAAGTCGTTGCCGCCCAGATACGGGGTACGCCTGATTTTGGCGGCGACATGACGGCCCTTCATCCGTTGGTTCTTGCCGGCGAAGCGGCAACCACAGCTCACCCCATGTGGACCGACGCACCTTTCGAGGCGGATCAGACGGTGGCATTCGAGTTGGGCGGTTGTCGCAGACGTTACAATGCCGGCCTTGCCCGCACGGTTCATCTTGGCCGGCCTCCCGACAAGCTCGTCGAGACGGCGAAGGCTGTTGAAGAAGGCATGGAGGCTGTCATCGATGTGCTGCAATCCGGCGTAACCGGCGAGTCGACACATGCTGCCTGGCAGAATGTGCTTGATCGCTATGGGCTTGAGAAGAAGAGCAGAATTGGCTATTCGATTGGCGTCGGTTACGCGCCTGATTGGGGCGAACACACCATCAGTCTGCGCCCGGGTGATACGACACCAATTCCGGAAAACGCGGTCCTCCACGTCATTCTCGGCATGTGGATGTCGGACTGGGGCATGGAGTTGAGCGAAACAATTCATGTCCGTGAAAATGATGCGGTTTGTTTGACGAACTTTCCGCGGAATGTCTTTGCGAAATCGCAATTCTGATGGCCATCGAAGCCGGGCCGGACGGCCGCAAGAAGCACCGCGACGTATGGCGTTAGAAGGGCGATGCTCTGTTAAGCATTCGCAGTGCGGCCTTGATGTTTTCGTTTCGAGTCACGTCATAGTATGATCGCCGACTGTGCTATGACTGGATCGCTGCCGTCGGCATTGCAGTTGTCAGGCATCTCGGCGAGACCGCCAAACGGGCCGAGACCCAACTTGAACGGGAGAGAAGATTTGAATGACGCCAACGCAGACAGGTTCACGTCCGTCGAAGATATCATCGAGGGACTGGGCAGCGTCTCCTATATCGCGTCGCGTCAGATCGCAACTGCCATCCTCATTGCTACGAATTTGGACAAGCCGGTTCTTGTCGAAGGCTCTGCCGGCGTCGGCAAGACGGAACTGGCGCTTGCAACCGCTGCGTGCTTGGATGTCCCTTTGATCCGGATGCAGTGCTACGAAGGTCTTGATGAGTCGAAAGCGCTCTATGAATGGAAGTACGGCAAGCAGTTGCTCTATACACAGGTCCTCAAGGACAAAATCGGCGACGTATTGCAGGATGCCGATGATCTCTCATCAGCGATGGGCCGTCTGCACGACTTCACCGATGTGTTCTTTTCCGAGCAGTTTCTGGAACCGCGGCCCTTGCTCAAGGCGCTGCAGGAAGATGCCGGCGCCGTCCTGCTGATCGACGAGGTGGACAAAGCCAATGAGGAATTCGAAGCGTTCCTGCTGGAGGTGCTCTCGGCGTTCCAGGTGACCATTCCTGAGATCGGCACGATCAAGGCGAAGAAGCCTCCGATCGTTTTTCTAACTTCCAACAACACCCGGGACATGGGCGATGCGCTCAAGCGCCGCTGCCTCCACCTCTACATCCCGCTGCCGGACGCTCGTCTTGAAGAGCGCATCGTCGCCGCTCGTGTGCCGGATATCAATGCGCGCCTGCGTCGACAACTGGTGCACTTCGTACAGGCTTTGCGTGAGGTCGACCTCAAGAAGCTGCCTTCCATCAGTGAGACCATTGACTGGGCGCGCGCGCTGGTTTTGCTGCATGCCGATGAACTCGACGCCACGATCGTCCGTGATACGCTCAACGTGCTGTTGAAATACGAAGACGACATGGCTGCGGCCCATCGCAGCGTCAATGAAATGGTTGGGAAATCCGTGCAGGCAGCGGGAGCGGTCGGACGTGCAACGACCACTTGAAGAGTTTATCCGAGCGCTTCGCGCCGCCGACGTGCGGGTCTCCGTCGCCGAAGCGATGGAGGCGCACGAGGTTGTTGCCGCCGTGGGATACCGCGACCGCGGGCTGCTGAAGGATGCTCTCGCCCTCACTGTCGCCAAGACGGTCGCCGAGAAGGACCGCTTTTCGCAAAGTTTTGATCTGTTTTTTGCACGCGATCAGTTCGTCGCTTCTGCTCAGGAGGAGACCGGCGACGACGCATCTCAAGAACTGCCGTCGAATACTGGAACCCCTTTGGCGGACATGCTGCTCTCCGGAGATCGCCAAGGCTTGGCCGCCGCCATGGAAGCCGCAGCGCAGGATGCTGGTGTTGGCAATGTACGGTTCTTCACCCAGATTAATTTCCTGTCGCGACGCATGCTGGAGCGTATGGGCATCAGCGAGTTGGAGAGCCTTATCTCCGCGGTTGCGCGCGGTGATGCGCCGGGCGGGCCGCAGCTGGTGGAAGAGCTGGAACAACAACGCTCGCGGCTGTTGGGCGAAGCACGCAGCTTCGTCGAACGCCAGTTCGAAATCTACGGTCGCTCTGCCGGCGAGGAATTGCGCAACGAGTTCCTCGAGCGCACACCGCTGGCCGTTATTGACCGGCGTGACTACGACCGCATGAACCAACTCATTCGGCAAATGGCGAAGAAGCTGGCGTCGCGCTACGTCCATCGACACAAGCGAAGCCGGCGCGGGCACCTCGACGTGCGCCGCACCCTGCGCAAGAACATGGCGCATGATGGCATACCGTTTGAGACGGTCTGGAAACAGAAACGGATTGAACGCCCGAAGATCGTTGCGATTTGCGATGTCAGCCGTTCCGTTGCCGCTTCCGCGCAGTTTCTCTTGATGTTCCTGTACAACCTCAATGAGGTCCTGTCGGACATTCGCAGTTTCGCCTTCTCATCTCATCTTATCGAAATCGAGGACGTTCTGGGGGAGCATCAAGTCGAAGAGGCCATCCCCAAAGTTCTCGACAAGATTGGTTACATGTCGACCGACTACGGTCGCGCGCTGGATGATCTGAAAACCGAGTTTGGCGACGCGATTGACCGGCGCACGACAGTAATCATGCTGGGGGATGCCCGTTCCAATTACGGGGAACCGCGGGCTGATATCATGAAATGGTTGAACCAGCGGAGTCGGCGGATCGTTTGGCTCAATCCGGAACCGGAAACGTTCTGGGGTATTGGTGACTCAGAAATGCTGCGCTATCGGCCATACTGCCATGTCGCCAGGACATGCCGTACGATCAAGCACCTGGAACGAGTCGTCGATGACATCCTGCGATCAACGAGCCGGACTTAGAGCGCCGAGTTGGGTCACATCCCATTGCATCACATCACAACGGCGCTCTGGTGGTCAGCTACCGCGCCGGGCTGGAGGAACTCCCACCCGGCGCCGCAGGTTCGTCTGTCTCTGATGCGTGCGAAATCGCTCGGCTTACTCGGCAGCCGTCTTCAAGCCTGGCGTTAGGTGCGCAACCTTGGGGAGGACTTCCTTTGACAGAAGCTCCAGTGAACGCTGCCACGCCTTGGGGTTGTCGACATAGTCGAAGCCGAACACCAACAACTGGCCGAAGCCGCCGACGTCGTCGTAGATCTTGGCGATCTTTTCAGCGACCGTGTCAGGCGAACCAATAATCCAGTTGTGCTTGGCGCAGTACGCCGGCGTGACATCGCTGTCGGCGACATCCTGATCATGCTTGAGGTATTCGAAGAAGCCGAAGTTTTCGAGCAGCGGTAAGAAGTACTCGCCCATCATGCGACCCATGTTGGATTCGACGGACAGCTTCCAGGCTTCTTCATCGGTGTCGGCAACGAACACTTCGCGCACCAGGCGCCAGTCGTTGCGGTTGGGCGTACGTTGCCCCACCTCGGCGCCAATCTCGACCGACTCCCAGTGACTCTTCACATAGGCCGGATTGAGATTGAGGCTCATTGGCAAGTAGCCCTTTTCGCCAGCAAGCTTGAGCGTGTCGGATCCTTTCGATAGACCCGCGACCCCGATCGGTGGATGAGGCGCCTGCACCGGTTTCAAGTGCGGCCGCAGGAACCCGAACATTTCCTCTGGCGCGCGGACCGTCCAGTAGTAGCCAGCATATTCGAAAGGTTCATCGCTGGCCCAGATTTTCATGATGATGTCGAGCGCTTCGCGAGTCATTGCACGGTTTTGTCCACCCATGCCATCGACATTGAACATCGCCCAATCGCTCGGCAGGCCACTCGCAGCAACGCCGAAATTCAGGCGTCCGTCGGAAATATGGTCGAGCAAGGCAATGCGGTTCGCCAACTCAGCCGGGTGATGGTAGGGCAGCAGGAAGCCGCCGGGGCCGAGACGAATGTTCTTCGTTTCGCGAAAACCTGCCGAGACCAGCAGGTCGGGAGCTGGGTGCGGTTCCCAGGGTGCCGTATGATGTTCACCGATCCAGGCTTCTTTGTATCCCAGTTCGTCAAGCCATCGAATGACCTGGAGGTCGAACTCCCAGCCTTCCTTCAAATCCCGCTCTGGCGGGTGCGAAGGCATCGAAAAATAACCCAGTTCCATAATCAATTTCTCCCGATATTATCTGCTTGTTTTCCGGCATTGCCAGCTTAGATCGCGGTTTGACGGCGTCAAGCAGACATTGACGGGCAGGTTTGGACTTTCTCATTCTATCTCTCGTGCGGCCGTCAGACTGCCGATCACGGAGTTTTTTGCTCGCGCGCTCGCACACCCCAATCCTGCCTTGCCACTCAGACAATAGGAACGCGGCGCCAAAGCGGCGGGACAAGAAGGCTTGCGCGTCGAAGCAACAGGTTCATCGCATGAATACAGCAGCGGACGCGTTCGATCGTCGGCTCACCTGTTCCGACCACGGTCAATCATCTCGTCCAATCCGGTGCGGAGGAAGCCGTTAAACACCTCGGGCACTTCGACATTCGAGAAATGATGCTGATCTTCGATGACGTCGAGATGAGAGCCGGCAATGCGACTGTGGATCTCGTTTGACTTCTCGATTGGGGTGACCGGATCAGCCCCTGCCGCGATGATATTTGTGGGACAGGTGATCCGGTGCAAGTGATCGCGATAAGCGAGATCCGCAACTGCTGATGTGCCGCCCAGATAGCCCGGAACTTTGGTGCGCACGAAGACGTCGCGGACAGCTTCGTAATCGGGTCCGGCAACATCGACGTAGGTATCGGTGAACCAGAGCCGCTTGGTCATCTCCCAGATCGGGATCATGCCGTCGCGCTGGACCACGGCCTGGCGCTCGGCCACCCAACCGCGATACCAGTCATCCGCCTGCGAGGTCGTATTGCACAACGTCAAAGTGTCAATGCGATCCGCATGATTGATGCCAAGCCCCTGGCCGATCATGCCGCCGGTTGAGATTCCGATCCAGTGCACGCGGCCGAGCCCGAGTGCATCCATCAGGCCGATGGCGTCCGATTCGAATTGTTTGAGTGTGTAGGGGCCCTCCGGCGCGTCGGTATCGCCGTGCCCGCGCCAGTCGTAGCGCAGAATTCGATAGCGATCGGCAAGTGCTGGCACCTGCAGGTCCCAGATGCGATGGCTGGTGCCCATCGCATGCGCCATCATGACGACCGACCCTTCGGCGGCACCGTCCCAGCGATAAGCGATGTCGATATCTCCAACGCGCAACTTTTCAACGCCTGCCTCGTTCGAACTCATGAGTGATTCTCCTCTCGCTCGCCGGCGTAATGCACGAGCACCTTGCCGGTAAACTCTCCCGACAGCATGCCGCGTAACGCATCCGGCGTTGCCTCGAACCCGGCGACTTCATTGTGCTGGGATTGGATGACGCCTCGGCGGCACAGCACCTGCATGCGTTCGCGGGCGAACGACCAGCGCTCCGGATAGGAGTAGCGCGAAAAGCCTTGGACTGTTGCTTCACGTGCCCATAGCTGGCGCATGTTGACGGGATCGAGGCCCGGCCGGTCGCTGTTGTTCGAGGCGGTTCGCCCGACGATCAACACTTTGGCGTACATCGCGATATTGTCGAAAACGGCATCTGCGATGCGTCCTCCAACCGTATCGAACACGAGATGCGCACCGTCGCCAAGCGCTGCGCCCAAATCGCTAGCATACGTGTCACTGCGATGATCGATGCACGCATCCGCGCCCAGGTTCGCCACGACATGACGGCATTTTTCCGTGCCACCGGCGACGCCGACAACATGCATGCCAGCCAGCTTGCCAAGCTGCACGGCAAAACTGCCAACTGAGCCGGCCGCGGACGTGACGACCAGGGTTTGCCCCGGCATCGGCCGGCCCAAAAGGTCCATCGCGCAATAGGCGGTGAGCCCGGGCGAACTCAGCGCCGTCAGCCAAAGTGTCGAAGTGAACTCGTTCGACACCGGCATCAGTTGCTCCGGTTTCGCCACCGCGTACTCCTGCCAGCCGAGCCGAGCCGTCACCAGTTGTCCAACCGCATGCGTATCAGGCACGTCCGCGCCCGCTTCAATAATTTGCCCAAGAACGTCACAGTCAATGATGTCACCAATTTCAAACGGCTTGGTGTAGTTTCGAAAATCCTTGAGCCGCTGACCCTGCCAGGGCGACAAGGCGACATACTCAACACGCACGCGGACGTCGCCGTCGCCAAGTTCTGGATGGTCCACCTGTTCGATTTCGAAGTTATCGCGCTCCGGCAGATCGACAGGGCGAGACTTCAGCACGAAGCGGCGATTAAAGGCTGGTAAAGATTGCATGTCTGGTGTCGTATCGTATTTGATATTGATAATCGGATGGCTCGCAATGACCGTTGTCGAAAACTATCAGGAAAGTTCGCGTAAATGACAATTCGGACCGCTCAAATCGGAGCCATTGAAATCGCCTACGAGATCGATGGCCCGGCGGATGCTCCTGTCGTCATGCTCAGTCACTGTTTTTGCTCCGACCATCGCTTCTGGGACGCGCATCTTCCAGCCTGCGAAGGCTATCGAGTCCTGCGATACGATACCAGGGGCCATGGCGCATCGGGCCGTCCACCTGGACCATATACGTTGGACATGCTTGCCGGTGACGCCGTTGGCCTGCTGGATACTCTTGGCATTGAGAAAGTGCATTTCGTCGGCGTGTCGATGGGGGGCATGATCGGGCAAACCGTCGCCTTGTCGTTTCCGCAGAGGCTGGCATCATTGGCGCTCGTGAACACAACGCCAACCTACAGTGAGGCGCAGCGCGTCGCCTGGCGCGAGCGCGCCGGGGTGGTCCTCAGAGATGGCATGGCGGCTGTGCACGAAGGTTTGATGCAGCGTTGGTTCACGGATGCAGCGATCAGCAATGGCAATGCCGGATATCAATACATGGTCGATGCCGTCCACCGGTTTCCGCCGGAGAGCTTCGACGCGGTGACGGCTGCCATGTGCCAGCTTGATACGACGGCACGTCTCAGCGACATCCGCGTGCCGACCGTCGTCGTTGCAGCACCGGATGATCCGGGTGTGCCACCTGAGCTTTCCGAGAAACTTGCCCATGATATCCCGGGTGCCCAATTGCATTGGCTCACACCGGCGCGACATCTCGCAACGCTTGAGCACGTTGATGTGTTCAACGACCTGTTGCGGGCGCACTTGATGGCAAACGCAGGTCCGATAGGGGCCAATTAGAACACGAACGCGCGACGGAGAAGTCGAATGCCTGCTGTGCTGCAGAAATGGACATCACGCGATGCGATGACCGGGCTCGAGATTTCACTGGCGCTGCTCCGGGTGGTAGCATCGTCGACAAGCGTTCGCAGAGGGAACCGGCAGTCATGACCTTCAGTATCCTGGGACATTGCGCGCGCTCCGATCAGGTCGGCATAGCCTACACAACGGTGACGCTGGCCGGTGGCGGCACCTCGCCGTTCTACAGCTATGGCGGCGATATCGTTGTCGTCCAGGCCTTTGGCAATCAGCAAGCGGCGATCGTCGGTGCTCGGGCACTTGATGAGGGCGGCGACGAAGCGCAGGTGCTTGCGCGCATACGCGCCAGCGATCCTGAGTTCGCCTATCGTCAGATCGGGATCATGCCACGCGGTGGTGCCGGTTTCTGCGTAACAGGCGACAAGGCTCGACCTTGGGCGGGGCACGTTGTTGACAACGATTTTGTCGCGATGGGTAACGTGCTGGCCGGGCCGGAAGTCGTTGATGCCATGGCTGAGGCGTTTCGCGGTTCATCTGATTTGCCGCTCGCTGAACGGCTGCTGTCTGCCATCGAGGCAGGGCGTGATGCCGGCGGCCAGCAGGCGCCGGATGATGAACGTTATGACGAGCGGTCTGCATTGCTGCGCATCATCGGTGATGGTCCGGAGCGGCGCGAGCAAACCGCTCTCGATCTCAGGATCGACATGACGAGCGATGCTGTCAGCGAGATGCGACGCATGTATGAGATTTACAAGCCCGTCATTGCCCGACGCTCCTTGCGCGCACGCAATCCGGGCGAAGACATGCCGACCTCGCATTGGGAAGCGGCCAACATGGTCGACAATCCGCCGCCGCCAGCACTGAAACGACGCTGAGATTGGCCCTGAGTTCTCACTCAAGACATCTCACCAACCTAGAGTCGTTCTACGCATATGGCCGATCGCCCTTTACGGTGACACGATTTCCGGAGCGGACCTGCGGGAAGTAATCCCACATCGCGATATGCTGGACACAGCGGTTGTCCCAAAACGCAATCGAGTCATTGCGCCACTTGAAGCGACACTGAAACTGCGGTCGATTGTTGTGCTCATAGAGGTAGCGCAGGATCGCGTCGCCCTCGTCATCGGGCAGATCACGGATAGCAACCGTGAAGACCGGATTGACATAGATCGCCTTGCGGCCGGTTTCGGGGTGTGTCCGGATAACCGGATGCTCGGCCCGCGGAAACTCGCGCTTGTCATCGCGCCCTTCAACTGCGGCACGCTTGCGATAGTTCGGACCGCCATCATGCACGGCGACGAGGCCATCGAGATATGTTTTCATGCGATCCGACAGCGCGTCATAGGCGGCATACATGCTGGCAAACAGGGTGTCTCCGCCGGTTGGCGGCACGGTCTTCAAATAGAGTATCGACCCCATCGGCGGTTCGGGATCGCACGATACGTCCGAATGCCAGCGATGTCCGGCAACCTGTTTCGAGTTGGCATCGGCATGGATTGGCAGAATTTCGGGATGGCCTTCAGGTCCCTTCCGGCTCGGGTGAATGTGAAGATCACCAAACAGGCGGCCGAAGTCTTTGTGTTGATCGATCGTCAGGTCCTGATCACGAAAAAAGATGACCTGGTTTTCGAGCAGCGCGTCATGGATTTCCTTGGACTGATGATTGCTCAGCGGCTTTGACAGGTCGACGCCCTGGATTTCCGCGCCAAGTGTCGGCGTCAATTGATTTACTTCGATCGTTTCGTAAGCCATTTCTGGTCCGCCCTGTGATGGGTGATGTCATGACATTTCAATATCCGCAAAATACTTGCACAGTTCACTCATCTGTCAAGCTGACCGGCCTTTGCGATTTTCAACCGACATGCTCGTAATCACGCTGGTAATTGCATGCCATGCCCGGTGTCCGTCAGATAACCGTCGTCCGACGTCGCCTGGTGACGTTGGAAGGAATACTGGCTGTCGTTCGCATCAGCGCGGCAATCCGTAAAGCAACTCGTTCTGGAAAGATCATCATGTTCAAGCCGTTGGATGGCGTGCGCGTCGTTGATATCACTCAAGTCCTGGCCGGGCCCTATGCCACTTATCAGCTCGGACTGATGGGGGCGGATGTCATAAAGATAGAAAAGCCGGACGAGGGCGACTGGACGCGGATCGGCGGTGCCGTGTCCGAACTGTCAGATCAAGCCATGGGGCTGGGCTTTCTGACACAGAACGCCAACAAGAAATCGATTGCATTGGATCTCAAGAGCCCGGCGGGGCTGAGCGTGGTTAAACAGCTGGTAAAAACGGCGGATGTGTTCGTCGAGAATTTACGTCCCGGGGCGACTGCCGAACTTGGCCTCGGCTTTGACGAGATCAAGCAACTGAACGGTAAGATCATCTATTGCTCGATTTCCGCTTACGGTCAGGACGGCCCGATCGGGCACCGGCCAGCATACGATCACGTTGTGCAGGGCATGTGCGGGATAATGAGCCAGACAGGGGATGTCGGTGGCGATCCGACCAAGGTCGGTGCGCCCTATATCGATTACGCGACGGGGCAGAATGCGGCCCTCGCGATCGTGTCGGCATTGCATGAGGTGAAGCGAACGAACCGTGCCGTCCAGCTTGATGTTGCGATGCTGGACTCGGCCATGATGCTCATGGCGTCGTTGATGACAAGTTGTTTGACGGCTGGGTGGAAACCGGAACCGACCGGAAATGCGGCTTGGAGCCAAAGCCCGTCATCCGGCGCATTCGAGACGACGGATGGCTTGTTGATGTTGGCTGCCAATAACGCATCGCAGTTTGAGCGACTGTGCACTGCAATTGGCCGCGCCGATATTCTCGATGACCCGCAATGGAACTCACCAGATCAGCGCAAGAAAAACGCGGCCGCGCTGGGTGCGGAACTGGCCGATGTATTTGCGTCCCGATCGGCTGATGAGTGGGAGGATCTGCTCGACAAGGCCCGCGTGCCTGCCGCCCGTGTTCGCCGCATGGATGAAGTGCTCGTCGAAGGACAACTTCAGGCACGAGGTATCATGTCAGAGATGACCTTGCCGGGGTATGGCAAGCCGGTCCACGTGCCATCGCTTGGTTTCAAGATTGATGGTGAGGTCGCATCGCCATCCCAACCGCCTCCGAAACTCGGCCAAGACACAGAGAATGTGCTTCGTTCGCTCGGTATGGACGACGCAGACATCGCCGAACTCAGGCAGGATGGTGTGATTTAACGCGCGCGTCATAAGCCGGATCTTCGCGTGGTTTGGACCTGCCTCTTCAGTGTCCTGCCGATTGTTCAAGGGTTTCTCAGGGGGGGCTCAGGGGTTTCCAAGTCAACTGGTTTGCGTTCTACTGTTGTTGCTCAGCGAGTTGTGCAGTGATGATGGAAATTTGCGGTAGTTTGAGAATGCCCAAGTCGGATTTGATCGCTGGTGTTTTTTTGACGCTGTTTGGCTTGTTGACGCTTCTTGTTTTGATTCCGACACAAACGAGCTCCGGCGGCGACGCATCTATTTCGCCGGCCTTGCTGCCGCAAATCTGCACAATTGGTATCACAGGTCTGGCCATCTTGCTGACGGCACGTGCCGCCGGCCGGATTCGTCGCGGGTTGCCGGCTGGGGAAACGGTGCCCAATGCGGAGTGGCTGTCGTCGATCGCGGTCGTCGTTGCGGTTTTGGCGTCGATTGTCCTGTTCAAGCTTGTCAATCCAGCCGTTGGAGCCGGGCTTCTGATCCTTGGTCTCATGCTCTATATGGGCGAGCGTCGGGTTTGGTTGCTCGTGATCCTTCCGTCCGTGCTGCTGATCGGCGCCTGGATTTTGTTTTACCGCGTTCTTGGAACGGCGATCGCGTAAGGGAATAACATGGACGCGCTTATTTCCGTCGCCGGTGAAGCGCTAGCCCCTGCGAATGTCGCGTGGGTCTTCTTCGGTGTGACGCTGGGTTATCTGGTGGGCGCACTACCCGGTCTCGGCAAAGGGACGGCAACGGCAGTTGCGATCCCTCTCACATTCTATTTGGCACCTTTGTCGGCCATCGCCTTTCTGGTTGGCATTTCCAAGGGATCGACGGCGGGCAGTGCCGTTTCAGCTATCCTGCTGAACACGCCGGGTGAGCCCTCGTCGGCACCAACCGCCATGGCCGGTTATCCGCTGGCCCGCGCTGGACAGGCCCAGAAGGCCTTGAAGATGGGCTTGTTTGCTTCTGTTATCGGGGACCTGTTCTCGACAATTGTCCTTATTCTTGTCGCGCAGGAACTGGCGGCGTTTGCGCTCGGCATTGGGCCGGTGGAGCTGACCGCGATCCTGGCGTTCTCAATGGTGTTCATCGCGGGGCTGTCCGGCCGCTCGATGATCAAAGGCTTGATCGCTGGTCTGTTCGGCATTCTGGTTTCCTGTATCGGGTTGGAGGTGGAGACGGGTTCGCCACGCCTGACATTTGGGCTGATCGAACTCTATGACGGTTTGCCGTTGATACCGGTTGCGATCGGTATGCTGGCGCTGTCAGAAATGATGATTCAGATCGGGCAGCGCCGTCGTCTTGAGCAGGAGGCTGACCTGTTGGCCGGCTCGTCAAAACGCGAAGACAACATCGTCACGCTCGACGATTGGCGCCGCTGTTTGCGTCCAATCGTGCGCGGTTCGATTATCGGCACGATTATCGGCATCCTGCCGGGACTGGGTGCGAGTGTTGGGTCATTCCTGTCCTATGGTGCGGAGCGGCGCGCGAGCGGTCGCGGTTCGGATTTCGAGGAAAGTGGCGCAATCGAGGGCGTCGCGGCGGCGGAAAGTGCGGACAATGCGGTTGTACCGGCGTCGCTCGTTCCGCTGTTTGCCATTGGTATTCCAGGAAGCGTCATTGCCGCGATCCTGATTGGTGCCTTTACGATCCAGGGCATAACCCCGGGGCCATTGTTGTTCATTGAAAACAAGGACCTGATCCTCGGCGTTTATGTCTCGATGCTGGCAGCCAGCCTCATCCTGTTGGTGATCGGCTATTTCGGACAGAACGTCTTCGCGCGCATTGTGCGCGTGTCGCCATCGCTGGTAATGCCGGTCGTCGTATTTCTGTGCTGCATCGGATCATACCTTCAAGGCGGCGGCGTTTTCGGCATTGGCGTCATGGTAATTTTCGGTGTCATCGGATTTTTTTCGAAGAAGTACGATTTCTCGTTCGTCACATTCCTGATCGGGTTTGTTGTCGGCCCATCGTTCGAGTTGTCGCTTCGCCAGTCGCTGGGCTTGGTCAAGAGCTTCGGTGAACTGATGAACCATCCGGTCGCGATCGTGTTTGGCGTATTGGCGGTTGTCGGTGTGTGGCGCCTGACTGTGCTGCAACGCCGTCAAATGGAGGAGATGGCTGCTCGCGAAGCTGCCGTGCAACTGAGTTCCAAACCAATGGAATCAACTAGGGAGAAAACAACGTGATGCGTACTCTGAGAAAACCATTTCTGACCTCGGTCGCGGCCGTTTTGGCCATCGTTGGCGTATCGGACGCCGCGCAATCGGCTGAGTGGCCGAGCGGGCCGATGACGATGCTGATCGGCTACAAGGCGGGTGGCGGCACCGATACGAAGGGCCGCGTTCTGGCGAAGATCCTTGCGCGTGAACTTGGCCAGCGGGTCAACGTCATCAACCGGCCCGGTGGTGGTCAAGCCGTTGCCCTTGAGGGCTTTAAGAACGCCAAGCCCGATGGCAGCACGTTCTTCTTTGGCGCGGTAACAGGGATCACGCTCAACCCTCAGATTAACTCCGCCCTCAAGTTCACGGGGGATGACTACGTCTATGCGGGTGGCCTGACGCAATTCCAGCTATCGATGGTCGCGCCCAAATCGGCGACCTATAACGACATGGCAGGCCTCATCAAGTACGCCAAGAAGAAGGGCGGCATTAAATATGCGTCGCTCAGCCCGGGTGCGAAAATTGTTATGCAGGCGATTGCCAAACAGGAAGGCATCAACGTCGATTACATTCCCACCAAGGGCGGCCGCGGCATGGTCCAGCTTGTGATCTCCAAACAGGTTGACTTTGCCTATTCAGGCGGGATCCAGTCGCGTTATCCAGATCAGATCAAAACGATTGCCGCTGTTTCAACCAGCCGCCTCGGTAACTATCCGGATATCCCAACCCTGGATGAACTTGGCTACAAAGGCGTCGGTTTTGATGCGCCAACGGTTGTCGCCTTTCCGAAGGGCATCGATGCTGCGATCGTCTCCAAGATGGAGAAAGCGTTGAAGGTCGCGTCAACTGACCCGGCGATGATTAAGATCAGCAAGGCAATCAAGATGCCCATCGTCTACATGACGGCGGCTCAGGCTGGCGAGTTGACCAAAACATCAGAAACTGCGATCGCCAAGATGCTGAAAGCGATCGATTACAAGCAGAAATAGTCTACCCGCGAAACGGACGTGGCTGAGGTCGCGTCCGTCTTCGTTCGGTCAAAACCTGATACCCTCAAAGACGTTAGCCGGCGTCAGGTTTGTGCGCCGAGTGTGCCACCAGGGTCTCGTGCTGCTCTTGGTCCATTCGGCAAACGGATCATTTGGGCGGGTGGCGTCGAACGGCGTCCTCGTTGACATCCGCGCCCCAACCGGGCCCCTTCGGCAGGATCAGTTCGCCAGCTTCGATCCGTGGCGGTTCGGTGATCAAATCGTCTTTCCATGGCACATCATCGATATCGATTTCCATGATGCGAAAATTTGGAACGGACGCGCAGAAGTGTGCGCTCATCAACGTTGACAGATGTCCATAGAAGTTGTGCGGCGCGACGTTGACTTCGTACGCTTCTGCCATCGCGGCAATCTTGATCGACTCTAGGATACCGTTCCAAGGCACGTCGATGATCGCGACATCCATCGCGTAATTCTCGAAGTAATCCTTGAACTGGCGGCGCCCAAACAGTGACTCGCAACTGGCCACCGGCGTCTGGATTGACTGGCGAATGTGGCCCAACGCACGGGCATCGAACGAGTCGATTTCAACCCACATCAAGCCGTGCCGTTCAAGTGCGCGCGCCAGCCGGATGTAGCCCTCGGTCTTGAAATTGAAGTTGAGGTCGAGCAGGAATTCGACGCCGTCGCCCGCGCCCTCGCGGAACGCGCTGAGCTGATCATCGAGGGCGGTGATCACATCCGGCGTCAGATTGAGTTCCGGGCTGCCGGGCGAACGTCCAAAGCCCGGCATGTAGAGCGTCGGGGCACTATCGCCAAAAACAAAAATGCTTGTCTTCAACGCTGTGAAACCCTGATCGCGAACATGCGCCCCGAGATCTCGGACGTCATCGAGACTGTGCAGTGGCGGCACTCCCATGACCTCGCTGTGATGCAGGCGATACGAGCCACAATGCGACCAGTAAAGCCGCAGTCGATCGCGGACCGGGCCGGAGAGCAATTCGTAAACCGGGATATCAAGCGCCTTTGCCTTGACGTCCACCAGGGCGTTTTCCAATGCCGCTATGGCCTGTTGGATCATGCCACCCGGTGCCTGGCGTGTCATGGCGTAGAGGCGGGCCGAGATCTTCTCGACAGCGCGCGGGTCTTCACCGATCAACGTTTCGGCCAGTTTCAGTATAACACCGGTCAGGCCCTTTGAACCGTAGCTCTCGTTGTACTCAGAGTAACCGACGATCCCCGCGTCAGTCTCGATCTTGAGGAATGAGAAAACCCGCCAGCCGGCGTCCGCGTGCAAGTCCTTAATGCTGGTAATTTTCACTGGTTCATCCTTCTTTCGATGTCAACATCCCCTGGTCTCGGGTATGGATCACGTTGCCGCATCGTCGGCGCGTTGACGACAATTGAACTGGTGCGCGCGATGCTGGGCCTGCAATGCTCAGTGCACTTTGTCCTTCGAATGGCAGCGGATACAAGTCGGAGCTACCTTCAAAGTGTCTGCTCAAGCATTTCGCCAACCATGACGACTTCGTCGCGCTGGTTCTTCGATTCAACTTCGAAACGAATGCGTTTGCGCTCGTCGATCTTCTCAGCGAGCTTGATCACGGTGGTGACGGTGTCTCCGGCGACGACAGGGCGGATGTACTTGGACGAAGCAGAGAGCAGCGCTGTGCGAATTTTGTAGCGCTCACAGAATTGTACAAGCGGTTGCGACATCAGAGCTGTCGTCATCACGCCATGCGCAATCCGATCCGGGAAGTGAGTGTTGGCGCGCGCCCAGTCGCCATCCATATGGACCGGGTTGTAACTCTGGATGGCGTGCGCAAACGCATCGATGGCGGCACCATCGATCAACCGCGTGCTCTCTTCGCGTGCACCCAATGGGAGATCTTCGTAGGTTCCGGTCCAGACGTCTGCTGTCGTCATGGGTGATGCAACTCCTCGTTGGCCGCAGCTGGGCGGATCGACATTCAGGCCTCCTGCCGGTCGGCCGCTGCAACGGTGATCTCTTGCAGCCGGTCGCCAAGCGCTGTCACTGCTGCGCCGCTTTTCGTCGTTTCAATCAACAGCATTGCAGCCTCGACACCGAACGCCGGTGCGGCGTTTTCCACGAGACCGGCACGGCGCGTAAGCCATCGCCGGGCGATAGAGCTTGACGATAAGGTTTCCCGCGCCGTTCAGTCATGCGACGTTCGGAAATATCTCAAGTGTGTTTCGTTTGCGTGGGGCTTTCCGCCGAACAAGGGCGCCGGAGATGAGCAGGGCTACATCATGAAACTCACACTTTTTATCGGCGCAGAGCACGGCCGGAATGAATCTCTATCAAAACGCCTGGCCGAACATGGGGAACAGGTCCGGCTGGCGCGTCAACTCGGGTTCGACGGCGTTACCATCGGCAATCACATGTCGTACGGCGCCACGGCCTGGTTTCCACCGCTGGAGACGCTGATGCGGCTGGCGAGTGAAGCTGACGGCATGTCGCTTGGCACCTGCATGCTGATCCTGCCGCTCTACGAGCCATTGCATGTCGCCGAGCAGTTCGCGTTGTTGGATGCGGCATGCGATGGCCGTGCGATCATCGGCGTTGCGCCCGGCTGGACGAGGGACGAGTTCGACGTCATGGCGATCGACTATGATCGCCGGATCAGCCGATACCGCGAAGGGGTGGAGTTGATCCGACGGCTCTATACCGAGGAGCAAGTGACGTTCAACGGTCAGCATTTCCAGGCAAAGGACCTGAGCCTGGCTCTCAAGACAACGGCCCGACCACGCCCGCCGATGTGGTTTGGCGGCAGCGTTGACAATGCCGTCAGGCGCGCAGCCAGGCTGGCAGAGCCTCAATTCGGCGATAGCTGGGTGGCCTCATCGCACCTGCGGGGGCGGGTCATCATCAAGCAGGCGCAGATATTCAAGGACAGCCTCACCGAGCTGGGCAAGCCGTTGCCGTCGGATTTTCCGGTCCTGCGCAATATCGTGGTAGCACCGGATCGGGGCACGGCGATCCGCGACGTCGGGCCGGCGATCGCTGCAAGCTACAAAGTGTTTGGCGATTGGGGGCTGTTCAGGAACGTTGTCGGGGACGCAACAACCCATCCTGAATTCGATGATCTCCTGCGCGATCGGTTCGTCATCGGGTCGCCTGAAGAATGTGCTGAAGAGTTGACACTGTTGATGCAGGAAACCGGTTGCAATCGGCTCATCACGCGCATTCAGTGGCTCGGTATGGAACATGCGCATGTGATGCGGACAATCGAATTGCTCGGCGAAAAAGTTGCGCCGCTGATGCGCAAAGTCCTGGCGTCGTCCAACGGCAACTAGCTGCGATAGGCCGGAATGCCGGTCAGCTCGCGCCCCTCGATGAGGGTCAGGATCTGGTTTGTGCCATCCGGGATCGGCATCATGCGAATATCTCGGTACATCTGCTCAAGGCCAAGCTCACGGGCGACGCCCATTGCACCATGAATGTGCATCGCTGCTGATATGGCCTGTTCGCACGCCGCAATTGATTGGCGCTTGGCCATGGCCGTGATCTGATTGGCACGCTCTCCGGCATCGATGCGCGACAAGGCGTAATAGCACAGCAACCGGCTTGTGGTGACGGCCGCTGAGATGTCGGCGATCTGCTCTTGAATGAGCTGGTGGGCGGCGATTGCCTTGCCAAACTGGCGGCGCTCCTTTGCGTACTCGATCGCCTTGTCCAGCGCCTGCTGGGCCATGTTTGCGGCACACAGTCCGATGAACGGTCGATTGCCCATCCACGTCAAAGTCAAGCTGCGCGCGGCGTCGCCAGCCTGGCCAAGTTTGTTGGCCGCGGGCACCCAGGTGTTGTCGAATACGGCTTCGCCGAGATGACCTTGACGCAAGCCGAGAGTCGGAATCTCGCGCGCCTCGAACGGCGACTGTTCCTGATCGACGAGCAACCGCACCATGTGCGCGAGCCCTTGGTCATCCTTGCCCATTGCACCCGTTACATTGACGACGTCGGCGATCGAGATGTTCGAGATCCACATCTTGCGGCCGGTCACGCGAAAGCCATCGCCGTCCTGCGTGACGCGTGTTTCGATGCCCCGTGGATCCGACCCGGCGCCCGGTTCGGTGGTCGCCGTACAGGCCAGTTTGCGCGATGCGAGAATGTCAGCGAGCACGCCATCGCGCTGCGCGTCGGTGCAATCGCCGCTGACCCGTGCCGCTGTGACTTCCTGCGAGAGCACGCCGAAAAAGGCATTGGCCGGCAGCTGCTCATACATCAGACCGAGTTCAAGCATCGACAGTTCCGTGCCGCCCATCGCGGTCGGGACGCGGCCGCCGATCATGCCGATCTCTGAGCAGGCCTGAAGTATCTTGCGCATGGCATCCTTGGGCAGTGGCACATCCGGGTCATGTGCATCGAGCACCGGTTGGATGTCCTGGCTGACCATGCGCCGGGCTGAGTCCTGGATGAGCTGCTGCTCGTGCGTCAGATCAAAGTCCACGCTGTAATTTCCCTATTTATTTGCGCCGCATATAAAATGGTTACGGCATCACGAAACCGCCGTTGACACTGATGACCTGCCCGGTAACCCAGGCTGCCTTGTCGCTCGCCAGATAGGCAATCATGCCGGCAATGTCTTCCGGCTCGCCGATCCGCCCGACGGGATAGCGCCGGTTCACTTTGCGCGTGTACGACGCGTATTTCTCTTCGCCCATTGATTGTCGTATCTCGGCTTCGCGGTTCTGGCGCAGCTCCGTATTGGTGGCGCCGGGCGAGACAACGTTCATCGTGATGCCGTGCACGCCGACCTCCTGGGCAACGGACTTCACCAATGCGACGACACCCCCCTTGGCGGCAGCATAATAGGAAAGACGTGCTTGCCCGACCCGTGCCGCATCCGACGCAAGAAAGATCATGCGCCCATGACCGCGATCGATCATGCCGGGTAGCAATCCATGCATGACGTTCATCGGCCCGCTCAGACAGACGCCGAGCATCCGGTCCCAATCCGATTTTTCTGAGTCAACGAAGGTCTTGTTGTCAAGGATGGCGGCGCTGTTGATCAGAATATCGGGCGGCGCGAGTATTTCACTGACGGAGTTGATCATCGCGGCAACGGCATCCGGCGAAGAGATATCAGCAGGCGCTGCGATGGCGTCGACCCCGAACTCGCTTCGCAGCGTCTCGGCGCCACGCGTGATGCCTTCTTCGTCGATATCAACCAGCGCGATCCTGGCGCCATCCTCGGCGAGGGCGCGGGCTGACGCGAAACCAATGCCACGGGCGCCGCCGGTGATGAGCGCGCACTTGTCCTTAAGTCCGATATCCATGGCATCGCTCCGTTGCGTATCCGGGTCCCCTTGCAGCCTAAATAAGATCCGGAGCGTGTTCAATGAACCGGCGATCGATCATCAGATGCTGGCCCATGAGGCACGGGTGCGGAACGATCACATCGAAGATCAGCGACGTCTTCAATGCCAATCTCTGCGCGATATAGTCGGCGCGACAATGTCGTCGACCATCGGGAGTTGACATGGCCGTTGAACACGCATTCGCCGGTATTCGGGTTCTGGAACTCGGATCGCGACTGAGCGCAGGGGGATGCGGCAGCTTGTTGAGCCAGGCCGGTGCATCGGTTCTCTACGCTGACCTCAACGGGTATTCGTCGTCGATTGAAACCAAACACGATCATCGCGCTTTATATTCTGCAGGCAAGTCGGCCGTAACGATCGATTGCAGGGGCCCAGCAGATCAGCTCCGGGAACTCCTGGCGCGGTGCGATGTCGTGATCACGTCACACGATATCGATCCTGACTGGCCGGGGCTGCTCGGTGACAATTGGTCTGATGGCCAGGTCATTTGCGACATCTCGGCGTTCGGTCGCACGGGGCCATTGGCCGGTCAACCATCATCGGATTTTGAAATACAGGCGCTGACGGGATTGATCGACACGACCGGCGATGCCAACGCCCCGGCAGCGCGGATCGCTGTTCCGGTCACGGAATGTCTTGCAGCGTTGCATGCGTTTGGCGGAGTTGCGACGGCATTGCGGACACGCCGCCGTCAAGGTATCGCGCAGGATGTCGAGATCGCGCTCTATGATTGCGGGTTTGCCGCCAGCGCATCGTTCCTGCCGAAATTCATCGCGGAGGGCAAGGTGCCGCGCCGGGTCGGCAACCGGCACCCGATGACCTTGCCTTGGAATGTTTACAAATCACGCGACGAGTGGGTGCTGATCTGTACATCAAGCAACCTGCACTGGGAGCGTTTGGCCGTGCTGCTCGGTGATCAACGCCTGATCGAAGATGAAGAGTTGAAGACCGCGGTTGGCCGCGCCAAGCGGGCCGATGAGCTTGATGAGGCGATCTCAATATGGGTTGCGGCGCAGGCTGCCGATGATTGTGTTCGCAAGATTTCGGAACAGTCGGTGCCCTGCGCAACCATCGCCCCGTTAAACAATCACCCCATCGAATCCAATCTCGATCATCGCGGCCAGATTCGCCTACTTCACGACCCTGTCGAGGGTCGGGATGTTTTTGTACCCGGCCCCGTCATTCGCACGCTTGGCCGTACAGGCAATGCGCCAACGCAAATTCCGGAGCAGAGCAACGCGATCAATTGGGATCGGAGGGGCGCCACGTCGGTGCTTCCAACCAACTGTCCGGATGGCGCGCAACCGCCACTGGCCGGGATCCGTGTTGTCGAAGTTGGTCCACTGACGACGGGGCCGTTATGCGGCCGGATGCTGGCATCGCTCGGTGCTGATGTGATCAAGGTGGAGCCGCCCAGCGGTGATGCGATGCGCCACATGCCGCCGTTGCAGAACGCGCAAGGCTACTTTTTCAGTTACTACAACACCGACAAGAAATCCGTTGCGCTCGATCTGAAGCAGGAAGGCGATCGCGCGCAGCTGGCCAAGCTCCTGGCGAGCGCGGATGTCCTGATCCAGAACCTCAAAGAGGGTGCGTTCGCACGCATGGGCTTTACCCGCGACGTCATGGCGGGGATCAATTCGCGTTTGGTTCGATGCGATATCTCCGGTTTCGGTCAGGACTCGGTTTATCACGGTCGACCGGCCGTTGACAGTGTCGTGCAGGCCATGTCCGGGATCATGACGGTCAACCACACAGGCGATGAGCCGATGAAGACCGGAATTTCGTTTGTCGATCTGCAGGTCGCGATCCTGTCGTTCGGTTCGGTTGTGGCGGCGCTTGAGCGGCGTGATCAGACCGGCGAAGGCGTCCATCTCGATCTCGCGATGCAGGACATTGCGAATTGGTCGACGCAGACGTTTTGGAATGGCGCTGCGCTGCCGCCAGCGGCCACCGTGTTCTCATGCCAAGATGGCCACGTGATCGCTCTGGGCGCATGCGATCAATGCTTCGCGGCGCTTGGCACAGGCGGTGATGGCGACGGCGTCGATGCCCACCTTGCCATCGACGAGCAGCGCACTGAGATTGTCAGTCGACTGGTCGAGCGAGGTATTCCGGCTGCTCCGCTCAATAGCGTTGCGGACGCCTTGCAGCATCCACAAACAGTGGCGCGCGAACTTCATGGCGCGTTGCAGGACCCGACCGGCGGCGTCTGGCCGGTCATCCGGGTGCCCATCGGTCTTGCCGCAACACCGGTGACGTCGATGCATGTCATAGGTCCCGTGGGCTACGACGCCGCCGCCGTGTTTGATGACCTTGCGCAGCCGGCAACCACCGAGGAGATGAATTCATGAGCGAAGACATTCTTCTGGTCGAGCGCAAAGCGCCAGCGATCGTATTGACCCTCAATCGGCCGGCGGCGCGCAACGCATTGTCGAGCCAACTGCTGGCGCGTCTTCGCGCGGCGCTTCTCGAAGCAGAACAGGATCCCGAGATCCGCGGTATCGTCTTGACGGGTAACGAGAAGTATTTCTCCGCTGGTGCCGACCTCAAGGAGGCGATGGAAAACCATACCCCGTTGGAAATCGGCCGATGGCTTGATCACTTCACGGACCTCAACCGCACGATCGAGCGGTTGTCGAAACCCGTGATTGCCGCGATCAATGGGCATTGCATGACGGGTGCCTTGGAAGTGGCGCTTGCCTGCGATATCCGGTTGGCCGGGTCGGGTGCGCAGTTTGCGATTACGAGTGCCCGGATTGGCACCGTCGCCGGTGCCGGTGGCACGCAGCGGCTGCCGCGCATGGTTGGCATCCAACGCGCCAAGGATATCTTGATGGGTGCCGAGGTGTTTGGTGCTAACGCGGCGAAAGAGTACGGCATTGTCCTCGACGTATTTGCACCCGACGAGGTCGTCGACAAGGCGTTGGAGCGCGTCTCGGTCTACGCCGAACGGGCACCGCTGAGCGTCTGGTTCGCCAAAAAGGCGGTTCATGTCGGCACGCAGATGGACCTCGAAGACGCCATTGAGTTTGAACAGAGCATGGTGGCCCACCTCTACAGTACCGAGGATCGTATCGAGGGCATTTCAGCGTTTCTTGAGAAACGCAGCGCGACCTTCAAAGGCAAATAGAAAGCGAATTGATGTCGAGCGAGACAACCACTTACGAAGACCTCCTTTACGAGGAACGTGACGGCGTCGCAACGATTACGATCAATCGTCCCGAGCGCATGAATGCGACACGCCAGACCACGTACTACGAATTGATCGACGCCCTGCAACGTGCCGGCTGGGACGAAACCATCGGCGTCGTGGTTATCACCGGTGCAGGCGAGAAGGCGTTCTGCATCGGCGGTGACAATGCCGATGCGAAGTCGGAGCGCAAGGGCCGCGGCATTATTGGCGTGCCTGTGGAAGAGATCCACAGTGCCATTCGCGACATACCGAAACCGGTGATCGCCAAGGTGCGTGGCTTTGCCATTGGTGGCGGCAATGTCCTGGCGACGATCTGCGACATGACCATTGCCGGCGAGAGTGCTCAGTTCGGCCAGGTCGGCCCCAAGGTCGGCTCCGTCGATCCGGGTTGGGGCACGGCCTATCTGGCGCACATCATCGGTGAAAAGAAGGCCCGCGAGATGTGGTACCTGTGCCGACGTTACAGCGCCCGGCAGGCGATGGACATGGGACTGGTCAACCACGTCGTGGCGGATGCCGACCTTGATGCCGAGGTCGAGCAGTGGTGCCAGGAAATCATGGACCGCAGTCCGACCGCGATCGCGCTTGCCAAACGCTCGTTCAACGCTGCAACGGAGAATTTGCGCGGCATCAGCCTGATGGGCTTTGAAGCCGTCAAACTCTACTACGACACCGACGAGGCCAAGGAGATGAGCGCCTCGTTCAAGGAACGACGCAAGCCAAACGTTCGCAAGCGAAATCCAAATTGAGCGTGACTTCCGGGTGCTATCAGATCATCCCGTGGTCACTTGTCGTGCACCCGTCAGATATTTGTCCGGCCGCCACCCTGGCGTCAGCAGGCACAAAGCCTGTCCGATCCCGACGATCGCGAGACCAATGGCGACTGCTGCAAACACCGTCCAAATCTCCCAACCACGTTCGATTGCAGCCCAGCCAACGAGCCCAATCATCGCGGTTCGAAACACGCTGACCATGACTGGAAAAAATAACCGACCAGTGCCCTGACTGGCAAAATAGAGTGCCTGACCGGCGCCGAAGAGCCCGTAAAGCGGTGCTGCGATTCCCAGATAAATCGCGCCAAAACGATAGGCTTGCGGGTCCGTCGTGAAGCGTCCCAGCCACCAATCGGGAACGAGCCAAACGGCCAATCCAATGGCGCCGGTAATCACAAACGCCACACTCGCGCCGGACCACGCAATGCGGCGCGCGCGGGCATGTTGACCGGCGCCGAAATTGGCACCGACGCCTGCGGTCAAGGCGGCGCCCACGCCGAACGCGATCGGCACCAGCATAAGCTCGAGCCGGCCGCCAAGGCCATACCCCGCGAGCGCAGCGGTCCCGTAGTGTCCGATGAAACCGGTGACCACGATCACCGTTCCGGCCATCATCAGGCTGTTGAGCAGAGCAATCCCGCCGACTTGCATGATGTCGGCAAAAGGACGCCACCGTAATGGCTGCGGCCGTATGCTGACGCCGGATCCCTTTCCGAGAAGATGCATGACAAGATAGAGGACAGCGAGGCCCTGACATACGATGATAGCCATCGCCGGTCCGATGACACCGAACGCTGGAACCGGACCAAAACCGAGCGTCAATACTCCTGATAGGCCAATCTGCAGGATACTGCTGAGGATGATGGCACGGGCCGGTGTCTTGGTATCTCCCGTGCCGCGCAGAATGGCTGATAGGATGTAGAACATCCAGATGATGGTTGCTCCACCGAAGGCAACCCGGGCATACGCGATGGCGCCTTGCAGAACCTCACCCTTGCCGCCAAGCAATGCGAAAACCGGTTCTGGGAAAACACCAAGGATGATGATGAACAAGATTGACATGGCGCAAGCGATGACAATTGCATGCCAGGCGACCGCGTCAGCGTGCTCTTTGTCACCGGCGCCCATGGCACGTGACAGTGCCGATGTGACGCCGCCGCCGATTGCGCCGGCTGACATCATCTGGAGGAGCGTTTGAAAGGGAAATACGATCGCGAGACTTGCCAGCGCAACTGTGCCGATGTGTCCGACGAACCAGGCGTCTGCGAGCGTCACCAATGTCAGCACGACGGTCGCCACTGCGTTCGGCGCTGCGAGGCGCCAAAGGAGAGTCGGTATCGGTGCCTGCAATAGCAGATGCATCCGCCGCGACTGGGGATCGTTCATGTGGTGCGGACCTCTCGCGCCGACTTCAAGTGGTGACCACTTTTGCTCACTTGCTCGCCGACCGGCGCTCATTGTCAAACGTTTTTGACAGGCGGATTTCAGCATCATGAGCCGTCATCGGCGCACTGCATTCTGAGCACGTCATATGAGGTTGAGTGACAAGGCCGCACGCATTGTGCACGATTGCTACCGGTGGCTTGCCATCGCCCAACCAATGGTCGCCCCATTGCTTCATCGCGATCATGACAGGCCATAGCTCAAGGCCCATGTCGGTCAGGACGTACTCGAAGCGCGGCGGTCGCTCTGAATAAGCCTTGCGCTGGATTACCCCGCCTGTCTCGAGCTTTTTCAATCGCTGCGAAAGGAGGTGCGAGGACATTCCCGATTGGCGCAGGAAATCGTCGAAGCGACGATTGCCCAGGAACAACTCGCGCAGGATCACGAACGTCCATTCATTGCCGACAAGCGCAATTGCGCGGGCGAGCGTACAGGTCTGCGATGAAAGGTCGGCGCGGCTCATGCTTCTCACTTCAATTTCTGAATTGACTAACTTCTAATTTTGAACTTACCTCGTGTCAATACGGACAGACAGGGCGGCGATTGTGCGTCCTGCGGAACACAAGGGACATGAGGAAGATGAAACCTGTTTGCATGGTGATTGGTGCTGGTGCGGGTATTGGCGGCAATGTTGGCAAGCGTTTCGCGCAAGCCGGTTACCACGCCGTGTTGTGCCGGCGGACCGATCAGGGAGGTCTTGACCGGATTGTGCAGGACATCGAGAAGGATGGCGGTTCGGCATCTGGTTTTCTGCTCAATGCCGTTGAACCGGAGACGATTGAAGAACGGATCGCAGCTGTCGAAGCAGATATCGGCCCGATCGAGGTTCTTGTTTTTAACCTTGGCGCGCAGATCGGAAACCGGGCTCTCGGTGACACCACCTACAAGGCGTTTGAAATGGGCTGGCGCCTTGCAACGTTCGGTCTGTTTCGCGCGGCATCTGCCGTCTCCCCGCACATGGTCGAACGCGGCAAGGGGACAATCCTGGTTACATCGGCAACGGCAGCGGTGCGCGGCAACGCCGGGCAACATTCCCACGCGGCGGCAATGGCGGGACGGCGCATGCTCTGTCAAACGCTCAATGCGGAACTGTCCCCCAAAGGGGTCCATATCGCGCATGTTATTATTGACGGCTCGGTCGATGCCCCTGACACACTGGGAAAGATGCTCGGGCCGGAAGGTTTTCGCCAACTTCGCGAAACACGCGGCATGGAGCATGACGGCCTGATTCTGCCGGACAAGATTGCGGATACCTATTTCCACATTTCCCAGCAGCATCGCTCTGCCTGGACGCACGAGATGGACTTGCGCTCGTTCTCCGACTTGCCGTGGTGGAACCATGCGTCGAAGCAATACTGATCGCAAACCTCACAGATTGCGCTATGTATCCTCTGATGCTCTGGCGAACGCCTCTTCGGCTGCCGTGCGTCCGCCGACAAAACATTCCGCGAGGTTGCCGCCGGAAATATAGAGGTGGCCGAACACACTGCCCAACTCACCGGCTGTATACAACCCCTGGATGACTTCGCCGAACGGGTTGAGGACGCGTTGACGCGCATCATGCACGGGCCCTCCCTGCGTGTTGCCAACGAGCGGGCGCAACGCCGTGGTGTAGAAGGGGGGCTTCTGAATAGGAATGAGCGATTCAGGCATGCGGCCGTAGTCTTGATCTTCTCCTGACGCACACTGGCTGTTCCATCGCTTGACAGCCTCGCATAAAGACTGCGCCGGTGCGCCCATGAGATCTGCAAGCTCTTCCAACGTGTCGGCACGCTGAATGATACCTAACTCAACCTCCTGGCTGTTGTCTTCGCTCCAAATGAATGACTGTCCGGGGTCATGATATGTCTGCAAGCCGAGTTGACCGGCTGCGAGGCCATCGGCATCGATGACCAGCCAGGATGGTATGCGTAGATGCGTTTGCGTAATCGGGTCCATCACTTCCATGTCGCGATGTCCGGTGTCCTGAAGATACGGCGGGTATTCGTTCATGAAACGCTTGCCGTTGGCATCGACAATGATCCACGGCATACGTTTGCCCTGTGCAGCGGTAAAGAATGTCGGCACGTCATCTGGATCGTCTTGCCCCGGAATCCAGTCAGGGAATTTCGTCAGGCGCATGCCATAGGGATAATTTGGATCGGGATGGCTCATACCGTAGGTGCCGTGGTAGTGCCACATGTGCCAGAGGTCGGCGCCGACCGCCTGGGCCATGCGGATGCCATCGCCCGTGTTGCCGATGTAGGCTTGCGGCAAGACGGGTTTTCCCTGCCAGTATTGGGCCTGCATCGCGGCGTCGGCCTCAAACCCACCGCACGCGAGAATGACACCGCCGCGGGTGCGTACGCGTCTCGTGCCTGATCCATCGCGCAGGACCACGCCGATGACCTCGCCCGTCGCGGAAGTGATCAATCGCTCGGCTGCCGTCGACAGCTGCACCCGGATACCGCGCGCCGTGACGTTATGTTCGACCGCTGCAAAGAGGCGCGTGCCGCCGCGCAGACCGCGGACATGCGGATACCTTTCGTGCAGGTCCAGGCCCGGATAGTCAGCGATCGATATGAAGCCAAACGTTTCATAGCCTTCAAACGGATAGGTGCCGGCCATCCAGTTCGTGACCGGGTTGGCGCCGGCCGTCTTCGCGATATCTTCGATGAAACGCGCAATTGTTGTCATGCCGTCGGCGAGTGCTGCGAGTGGCTCCTCAGGCGTTGTGCCGGCATTTGTTGCTTTGAGGTATGCCAGCGCCGCATCGCGGTCTCGCGCAATCCGGACGCCGCCTGCTGAGCAAATGGATATGCCGCCGGGTGTCGCATTCTTTTCCACGAGCACAATCTCGGCACCACGGTCATGCGCCTCGATCGCAGCCGCGGCCCCGGCGAAACCGTAGCCGATGACAGCAATATCAACGACCTCATCCCAATTTTGTGAACCTGTGCTCAACACCATCCCCTAATTGTACGACCCGACCGTCGCAATGCGTCATCAATCGCCGCATCCGCCACATCTCGATCCCATAGTAAGCGCGCCCGCAAGCCAACGTCGATCAGACAGGCGAAATCATCCAGCCATCGCGAGCCGCCAGGCAGGCCCCTCATCCGGTTCCAGCCGGCCCGCTTCTTGGTCCTGCGAGCGGGGGCTGACCCGACGCATTAATTGAGCTGATCCCATTCAGGGGCGGGCCCGAAACGTTCGATCAGGAAGTCGATGAACAAGCGGACCTTGGCGGCGAGGTATTTGTTTGGCGCATAGAGCGCGAAAATACCAAGATCGGTCGGTGGATACTCAGGGAGGATGATCGCTAGTCGACCGGCTTTGACGTCTGGACCGATGAGGAACGTCGGCAGCTTGGTGATGCCGTTTCCGGTCAGGGCGGCGGTTCTGAGGACATCGCCGTTGTTGGAGCAGAACGTCGATCCGATCGGCACGCTCAGGGTCTCTCCGTTTGAAGTGAGTTGCCATTTCTGCAAAGCTGTCGTGTGGCCAAAATTCAGGCAGCGATGATCTAGCAAATCGCCGGGCACCGACGGGGTACCATAGTCCGCAAGATATTTCGGTGAAGCGACAAGCAACCGGCGCGCAGGGGCCAGGCGTCGCGCGATCAGGCTTGAGTCCTGCAAAACCGCAATGCGGATCGTGACATCGACGCCTTCATCGAGCGGGTCGATAAAGCGATCATTCAACGCCAGTTCGATTTTGAGGTCTGGGTAACTCCGCATGAATTGTGCGACGGCGGCCCCGAGATGAAGCGCGCCAAACGACATTGGCGCATTCACTTTCAAAACGCCCCTCGGTTCGTCGTGCAGTTGCGAGATCTGCGATTCCGTTTCCTCGATTTGGGCCAGGATTTCGAGGCAGCGATCATTGTAGGCGATGCCGGCTTCGGTCGGGCTGACACGTCGCGTCGTGCGGTTGAGCAGGCGCGCGCCGAGGATGTGTTCCAGTTCCATCACGCCCTTGCTCACTGCTGAGCGTGTCAGCCCCAACTGACGGCCTGCTGCCGCATAGCTGCCAAGCGTCACAACCGACGTGAACGCGCGCATCGCATCAAGCTTTTCCATTTCCGATTGTTTCCAAATTGGATACATACTGTGTAAAACTGAGTAGATTGAACGCTACTGGTCGTCAACATATCTATGATGGCAACAGGACGGATCATCTGGCCTGCAACCACGGGAGACATGCCATGGCCCTCACCTTGCGACGTGCCGATGAACGCGGCATGGCCAATTTCGGTTGGCTCGATTCCAAGCACAGTTTCTCGTTCGGTGATTACTACGATCCCAATCATGTCGGCTTTGGGCCGCTACGCGTCATCAACGAAGACCGGGTCGCACCAGGCGGTGGATTCCCGACACATCCGCACAGCAACATGGAGATCATTTCGTATGTTCTGGACGGCGCGTTGGAGCACAAGGACAGCCTTGGTAGCGGATCGATCATTCGGCCTGGCGACGTCCAACGCATAACGGCGGGCACGGGTGTGCGCCACAGCGAGTTCAATGCCTCGCAGACGGATCCGGTGCACTTCCTGCAAATCTGGATCGTGCCGGAGCGTGATGGCCTGACGCCGGGTTACGAACAAAAGTCGTTTAGCGAACAGGATAAACGCGGCAACCTACGATTGATCGGTTCGCGCGATGGTCGAGACGGGTCGGTCACGATTCACCGCGATGTCGACCTGTTTGCGTCGCAATTGACAAAGGGTGAGACGGTGCGTCACGCGTTGGCCGCAGGGCGTGGTGCTTGGCTGCAGGTCGTGAAAGGTGCGGTGTCGCTGAACGCAGAGCGCCTGGATGCCGGCGACGGTGCATTCGCGACCACACCGCAGGTGTTGCAGATCGCGGGGACGGACGATGCCGAGATTTTGCTCTTCGACCTCGCTGTCTAGCGGAAGTTCGGCGCCAAGAGTCGGAAACATCGTCACGATCGAAGTATGCAAGCACGCGCTTTTGGTGCCCATGCCAGCCACGTCACGGAGAATGCTATGAGTTGGAACCCGGCGATTGAACCGCACGGCCCGGAAGCCGGAAACCTCGAGTCGATCGAGACGATGATCGTGTCGCGGACGCGTGATATCGGTGGTTTCGAAGTGCGCCGCGCCTT
>JAGDYV010000044.1:0-17856 GCA_049116495.1 Hyphomicrobiaceae bacterium
TGGCGGTGGTGCCGCCCATGTCGAATGACAGGATGTCGCGCTTGCCGGTCTGGTTGGCGATCAGGCTGGTGGCGACGACTCCAGCGGCGGGGCCGGATTCGACGGCCATTGCCGGCATCGAGACGCCCTCGGCCGCTTCAAACACGCCGCCGTTCGAGCCCATCACGTAGATCGGCGGCAGGCCGATGCCGCGGACGGTCTCCTCGAGGCGCGCCAGATAGGAGGCGAGGATCGGGCCGACGTAGGCACAGATGGCCGTTGTGCTGGTTCGCTCGAACTCGCGGATTTCGGGCAGGACTTCGGATGACAGGTAGACGGGGAGGTTGGGGAAGGCTTTGCGCAGCGCCGAGCCGAGCTGGCGTTCATGGTCCGGATTAAGGAAGCTGAACATCAAGGAGACGGCGATGGATTGGACGTCGCGGGCCTTGATGTCGTCGATCAGGCCATCGATTTCGCTTTCGGCGAGCGGCGTCACGATGGTCCCGTCGGCGCCAATGCGTTCGGTGATTTCGAGGCGGTTGCGGCGCGGGACAAGGATGTGGGGGCCGTCCTGGAAGAGGTCATAGAGGTCGGGACGGGCCGAGCGGCGCAACTCCAGGATGTCGCGGAAACCACGCGTCATGATGAGCGCGGCATCGGCGCCTTTTTCCTCAAGGATCGCGTTGGTGACGACGGTTGTGGCATGCGCCAGTAGCCCGACGTCCTTGGCGGCGATGGCGTACTTGTCCATGACCGATTGCAGGCCGTCGAGAACGCCGCGACCGAAATCATCAGGTGTCGTTGGAACTTTGGCGACGCCGATGCGGCCGGTGCCCTCCTCGACCAGCGCGACATCCGTGAACGTGCCGCCGATATCAACACCGATCCGCCAAACCATGCAAATTGTCCCTGTACTTCAAGCTTTCGTGCCAAACCGGTGAGCTGAACGCATCCGCGCTTTCGCTGCTTCGACATCGCGATCACGAGGTGGCGCCTTTGTCACGAGCGCGTCAAGTAGCTCACGGGCGACGCCGGTGACCTGATCCACTGCCTGATGAAAAGCATCGGCGTTGGCTTGCGACGGCGCATTGAAGCCGCTCAACTTGCGCACGAACTGCAAGGCCGCTGCGCGGACCTCATCCTCGGTTGCGGGCGGGTCGAAATTGTAGAGTGTCTTGATGTTTCGACACATGGTGCGCCTCCGCTACTTGTTGATGGCCGCTTGCACCGCATCCCGCGTCAGGGGCAGGTCGAGGAGACGCAGGCCAAGCGCGCGCTTCACGGCGTTGCCGATCGCAGCGCCGGTCGGGCCAACGGCGGTCTCGCCGACACCCAACGGGGGCAAGTCCGGCTGATCGACCAGTTCAACGGTGATCTTCGGTATTTCCGAGAACTTGAGGATGGGATAGGTTTCCCACCCGTCGGTTGCAATGTGGTTGCCGTCGATCGCGAGCGCTTCCTTGAGTGTCCAGCTGGCAGCCTGGATGATGCTGCCTTCGATCTGATTGCGGATACCGTCGGGATTGATGATCTCGCCGCTATCGACGACCGCGTAGGCGTGCAACAGGCGAATGTCCTCGTCCAGCCTGACGTGCATCGCAACGGCACTATAGGCACTGCGGTTCTTGTATTGTGCAAAGCCGATGCCGATGGCCTCTCCCTCGCCGACAGGGCCTGGCCAACCGGCCAGTTCCGCCACCCGTTCGATCAGGTACGCCGCGCGTTTATCGGCGAGGTGCGCAACCCGGAAGGCAACAGGACATTGCCCAGCGGCCTCGGCCAACTCATCCATCAGAGATTCCAGCGCGTAGACGTTGGCATAGGCACCAAGCCCGCGCAGTGCGGATGTGCGCACCGGCCATTCTTTGAGGATGCGTTTTTGCACGTGGATATTCGGCACGACATAGAGCGGCGTGGCGTTGCGATCGGCACCGCCGCCACGCGCCGTTGGCACATCTACTGGAACGGGCACCGGCAAGGGCGGGTCGAGCAGCGCTGCATTGGTCATTTCGGCAAAGCCGGCCCGGCCCGGACGCCGGGCATGCGGTTGGCTCATAGCATCCATCGATATCGCAGTGATGCGGCCCTTGTCGTCAAGCACACCTTCCGCGCGGACCACCATGGCGCAGCCCGCGGGAGAGGCTTGAAAATCATCGGCGCGCGACCACAACACGCGGACAGGAACGCCCGGAACGGACTTGGCAAGCAGTGCGGCATCGAGCGCCGCGTCGTCCTGGCCGCTGTGCCCGTAGGTGCCGGCGCTGGGCTTGTGAATGACCGTGACGTCGCGCTGGCCGTCGAGCCCGAAGACGATGCCGAGCCCGTCGGCAAGGCCGTGCGGTGCCTGGGTGTGCGAAATGACTTCAAGTTCTGTCGCCGAATGCCATGTGGCAATGGCGCAGGACGGGCCGATTGATGCGTGCGCCGTGTAAGGCTTTGTGATCTCCAGGGAAATCTTTTGCCCCGATGCGCTCGATGCATCGCCTTCGTCGACGATGACGTCTGGCGGATCGGCCACGTCTTTCAGCGTGCCAAAGGTGTCCTTGAGCGGGGCGGCGGGCGCAGTCCACGTCGCCAGATTGCATGCCGCTGCATGCGCTTTCATTGCGACAGCTTCATTGTCGGCCACGATGCCAATGAACGAACCGTTGCGCACGATACGGATGTCGGGAAACGCTTTTGCAAGCGCCGCCTGATCGAAGCTTGCCAGCCGATGCTCGCCCGAAGGCGGCTGCACGGCCCGGCCATGACGCATGCCGTCTTTGACAAGGTCTTGTATGAATACGGGATGGCTAAATTTGTCACGCAGATCAATACGCGGCATTGGCGTGCCGGTCAGCCGGCGCTCGGCCGCACTTTTGGGCTGAGAGAAATCGACAGCCGGTTGCGCGAGGTCCACAGTCTCAGCGAGTTTCGAGAGTGTGAGCGGCGTCTCGCGATCACCGACATGGACGACACCACCGACGATATTGAGCGCTGAAGCATCTGACTGGAGTAAGGTAGCAGCTTCGGACAGGAGCAGCTTGCGCGTCGCCGATGCCGCGTGTCGGATCGCCCGGCCCGTCACTTCGATGGAGAGCGAACTCGATGTGCCGGCTTCAACGGGCCCAAGCTTGGTGTGCCCTGATAGGACATCGAAGCGGTCCGGCGGAATGTCGAGTTCGTCGGCGGCGATTTGCACCAATGCGGTCAGGATGCCCTGTCCGATTTCGACTTTGGCGGTTTTCAGCGTCACGCGTCCGTTGTCTTCAAATGCCAGCCAGTCACTGCACAACGGATTATCTTTGAGACTTGGCGAAATGGTTGCGGTGCTCATGCCGAGGCCCTCCCGCCGAGTTCGTGAGCGGCCTGCTCAATGGCATCGAGTATTCGGCTGTGCGCCCCGCATCGGCAAAGATGGCCGTCCAGTGCGGCCGCGATCGCCGCGCGGGTCGGTGATGCATCGCGGGCGAGAAGACCTTTGGCTTCAATCAATATGCCAGCGACGCAGTAGCTGCATTGACCGGCCTGTTTATCGAGGAAGGCAGCCAGCAGCGCTTTTCCAACGGCATCCTCTTCGAGGTTTTCGATTGTCTCGACGTTTTGCTCCGAAACAGCTTCGACGGGCGTGTTGCATGACGTGGTCGGCCGACCGTCAATCAGTACGGTGCAGGCGCCGCAATGACCGGTAGCACAGCCGTGGCGGGTGCTGCGCAGGTTCAAATCATTGCGCAGCGCGAGAAGTAACGGTGTTGTTCCGTCAACACTCACGCTGCGCTGTTCGCCGTTGACCGTAAAATTTATATCCGCTGCCATAATGATCCCTGTGAGGAAAGGTCGTATCGCGTGATCGATTTTGGCGCATCGCTGCAACATGCGCAAACCTCGATGAACGATTATGGCTGAATATCCAAATGGGGGGATTAGTCGTGATGGTCGGCATAGAATAGTGAAGCGGTGGCAGTGGTTGGAGCAAAAAGAAACCCCGTCAGCTTGCGCTAACGGGGTTCGCTTGAAAGTTTGGCTCAGGCAGGATTACCAGTAGCGGCAGTGCCTGTGACCGTGATGCCACCAGCAGCGGCGACCGTAGTAGTGGTGGCGCCAATGACCATAGTGGCGGAAGCGGAAGTGGCGGCGCCAATGACGGCGGAAACCACCGCGACGACGGAAACCACCACGACGAAAACCGCGGTGACGACGGCCTACCTTGATGATGCCTGCTTCGGCTTCGGCAGTTGCAACTGCTGGCGTGGCAACAGCCATGGCAGCGGATGCTGGAGCTTGCATGCCAACCATCAACGTGATGGCAGCGGCAGCTGAGAGGATCAGTTTCTTGAACATTTCGTACAGTCCTTGTGTTTGAGCGTCAGCTCGATTGGGTTTCGTTTGATTAGTCGACCGGCTTACGTTTCCGGTCGCCGATGAACCCAACATGCGCTGTTGCAACGGTTGGCGCTGTGACGCACGACACAGGTTGATTTTTTTTAAAGTTATCTTTGGTGAACGGCGTGTAAAGATTTGAAAACAAAAAGAATAATTACCCAAAACGAAAGCAAGCCGCGGGTCACTAGGACACCGCAGCCTGCTCCGGGGGGACACGTTGAATTGGTTGACTAGGTTTAGCAGCGAGTTTCAAACTTCCAGCAAGCGCGGTCGCTGCCATTCCAACATCGACGCTCCCAGCGACGGCAACGACGCTCATGGCGGATGCTGTAGCCGACGGCTGCGGCTGTGCTGAGACCGAAGATGAGACCGGCGATGAATTTCTTCTTCTTCTTGCCGGTTTTATGGACCAGTTGGCTTTGATTGCTCAAAGTTTGCATATTTTTTTGCACAGCTGCGAGGCCAGCTGCGCTGGGGCCGGCGTGGGCGGAGGTGACGGCGAGGGTGCTGAGGGTGATTGCGGCGGTGGCGGCGATAACTGACTGTTTCATAACGTTGTTTCCTTTGACTGAGGTGCCTGGGCGGGTGCGGCCCTGATACTGTTCAGTCGCGGCGGGAAACAAAAAGGTTCAAACCGGTTTGATTTTTTTTCTATCGCCTAGCGGTCGTTCAATCATGCCTTGATGCAGTCGTTTGGCTAACTTTTGTGTCGCTTTGTATAGAAACCTCTACTCAAAGCCGGTGATCGGCGGGTGGGCCTCGGGATCACTCATGATGTCGATCAAGGTGGTGTGGTCGTTGGCAAGCGCCTCGTCGAGGGCTGCGCCGATGTCGCCGGCGGCTTCGACACGGATGCCGCTGAGGCCGCAGGCGCGCGCGATCGCGGCATGGTCGACCGGTTCGAAGAACACGGCATCGGTGTGAGCGCCGAACTTGATATCCTCCGCGTGCTTTTGATAGCCGAGGATCTGGTTGTTCAGCACGATGAGCGTCACGTTGAGGGCCATGCGCCGTGACGTTTCAAGTTCGGCCCAGGCGTGTGCGAAGCCGCCATCGCCGACCAGACAGATGATGCGCTTGTCGGGATGGCCGACCTTGGCGCCCATTGCCATCGGCAGCCCCCAGCCGAGGCCGGCCAGGCCGCGCGGGGTCAGAAAGCGGGAGCCGGCCTTGCTCGCGGTCAGATAGTTCGCGATCCAGATGGAACTGTAACTGGCATCGGCGACGAGAATATCATCGGGGCCGATGCGTGACGACAGCTCGTGCATGATCCGTTCAGGACGAATGGGTGAACGGCTCGAGGTGCGGACGGCTTCGCTTTCGGCGATGTACGTCTCTTTGCCGTCGGCAATCTTCGCTTCAAGAAGTTTGCGCGCGCCGTGGCGCTTCGCCAAGTCGAGGGCACCCATCGATTTGGCCAGCGCTTCGAGAGATAGTTTGGCGTCGCCGAGCAGGCGCACCGTTGCCTCATAGTTGCGGCCGATCTCTTCGCCGTCGATATCGATCTGGATGTAGGTCGCGCCGGGCGGATAGAGATCCCAGCTGTCGGTGCCGTTCTGGTTGGTGCGGTTGCCAACGAGCAGGACGACATCGGCCTGCGTGACGAGATCGCGCTGATGCCGCGTGCGGCTGTTGGTGCCCATGAAGTAGCCGACGACACCGAGGCTGAGCGGATGCGTCTCGGCAACCGACCCCTTGCCCATGACGGTGGTCGCGACGGGGAGGGCGGCGGCTTCCTGCAACGCGGTCAGCGCTGCGACCGCGCCTGAGGAATGTACACCGCCGCCCGCGACAATCATCGGGCGCTCTGCTTCGGCGAGCAGCCGCGCAGCCTCGGCGATGCGATCGGGATCGGGTGCAATGCGATCGAGCGGAAAGGTGCCGAGTGATTGTTTGCGGCTCGCTTCTGAGACGTAGGATTCGGTGAGCAGGTCGGCGGGCAGCAGCAGCACGGCAGGGCCGGGACGGCCGGAGGCGGCGGCGGTGAAAGCCATGTCGATATAATCTTCGATGCGGCTCGCAACAGTGACGGTGCGCACCCACTTGGCGCAGGCCGAAAACAGGTTGGTGTGATTCAATTCCTGGAACGCGTTGCGGTCGGTCTGGTCGCGCGCGACTTCCTGGACGAGGGCGACGATCGGGATGGAGGCTTTCAACGCCTCGGCGAGCGGCGGCACCAGGATCGCAGCAGCCGGCCCGTTCTGCGCCGTGACGACGGCGACCTTGCCGGTCGTGCGCGCGTAGGCATCGGCCATGTAGCCGCCGGTGTTTTCCTGGCGGTAGGCGATCTGGCGGATGCCGAGCGCGCTGCATGCCAAGTGCACCATCGACGGCAGGCTCTGGCCGAACACTTCTGTGACGCCGTGGCGGGCAAGCGCGGCGGCGATGGCATGTGAGACGGTCGAATTATAGCGCAGGCCGGTCGGCGCCGGTGCGGTGGATGTGAGACGTGCTTGATCGGCCATGGTGGGGACTTTCCCGGTGGTGGAGATGGGGACGGTTTTGGCGTTGGTTGACCCGCCTAAATCGACATCGCCTGGCCGCCGTTGACGTCGAGGGCGACGCCGGTGACGAAGCTGGCTTCTTCAGAGGCGAGATAGGCGACGGCGGCGGCGACGTCTTCGACGCGGCCCTGGCGTCTGACGGGAATCGCATCTGCGATGCGCTGGCGCTCTTCCGGTGTGTGGCGCTCGCTCAGGAGGCGGTCGACGCGCTCGGTGATGATGGCGCCGGGGCAGATCGTATTGCAGGTGATGCCGTCCGGTCCGAACTCCTGCGCCAGCTGGTTGGTGAGCGACTGGATGCCGCCCTTGGCTGCCGAATAGGGCGTGCCGGCGAACAGCGAACCGTAGCGCCCGGCCTTGCTGCCGAGATTGACGATGCGGCCATAGCCGACCTTCTGCATGTGCGGGATGACCGAGCGCGCCGTCCAGACCGTGGGCATGATGTTGATCTCAAGGACGCGCTGCCAGTCGTCATCGCTTTGCTCAAGGAAGCGAAACGGCACGTGCAGCGAGCCGCCGACGTTGTTAACGAGAATGTCGATCTTGCCGTGCTGGTCGATGACACGCGCGACGGCGGTCTCGATGGCCGGCTGGTCGAGCATGTCGACGGTGTTGGTGTCGAATGCGAACCCGGCAGCTTCGGCCTTGCGCTCGGCTTTGGCGAGCGCCTGCGCGTCGCGATCCCAGATCACGGCTTTGGCGCCTTCGCTGGCAAGACGATGCGCGCTGGCCTCGCCGAGACCGGCGGCGGCACCGGTAATGAGAGCGACGCGGCCTTCAAATCGGTTCATGATTGTTGTTCCCGGTGCGGCGTTTGGAGTGTCATTCATGACGAGTGTGATCAGCGCTTGATTGAACTCGACAAACCGATGGCCAGCAATCAGTGTTGCGATGCTTCCCCGCGATCAGCGAGTCCCGCCCTGCTCAGCATCGAGCCCTACTCAGCATCGAGAACGACATGACCAGCAAGACAGACGACGCGCAACCCGGCAGTGCCCGGGCCCATCTGGAAGGGAGCCTGGCCCAGGTCGACGCCTGGAACGGGCGCGTTAACGCGATGATGGCGATGAACGTGGAGGATGCGCGGCGCACGGCCGATGCCCTCGATGCGGCGGCGGCGCGCGGTGAGTGGGCCGGGCTGCTGCACGGCATGACGCTGGCGATCAAGGACAACATCGACACCGCCGGCATCGAGACGACGCGTGGCTCGCAGTTCTTCAAGGGGCGGGTGCCGAACGCGGATGCGCCGGTGGTGTCGCGCCTGAAGCGGGCCGGGGCGGTGATTGTCGGCAAGGCGACGCTGCATGAGGTGGCGTTCGGCGTGCGCTCGCACAACGCCGTGATCGGCCAGTGCCGCAATCCGTACGATACCGACTATATTCCGGGTGGCTCGAGCGGCGGTTCGGGCGTGGTCGTGGCGACGGGGATGGCGGATGCGGCGCTCGGCACGGATACCGGCGGATCGGTGCGCATTCCAGCGGCGATCAATGGCATCACCGGATTGCGGCCGACCTTGGGGCGGGTGTCCAACAATGGCTGCCTGCCGGTCAGCGATCTGCATGACACGATCGGGCCGATGGCGCGCAGCGCGATGGATGTCGCGCGGCTGTTCGCGGTGATGGCGGGGTATGATGACGCCGACCCGACATCGCGCGACCGGCCGCTGGAGAATTTCTTGCCGGCGATGGCAGCCGGTGTGGCTGGTGTGCGGATCGGCATCCCGCGCGGCTATTATTATGATGACCTCGCGCCGGAGACGGCAGCGGCGGTCGAAGCGGCGCTGAAAGAATTCGAGAAGCTCGGCGCGACGCTGGTTGATATCGATCTGCCCGGCGCCGAGGACATGCAGAGTGAAGCGACGGTGGTCATCTTTTGCGACGCGGCCCACCTGCACGCGGAACGGATGCGTGAGCCTGACAAGTGGGGCGCGCAAACGATCGAGCGGCTGCGCCTGGCTGACGATTTTACGGGGCGCGACTACGCCCGCGCGATGCGGGCACGCGAGCAGTGGATGCGCACGCTGAAGCGCACGTTCGACAACGTCGACATGCTGGCGATGCCGACGTTGCCGCAACTGACGCCACCGATCGAGGACGATCAGTCGTTGTTCGAGGCGACGCGGCGGGTGGCGGCCAATACCTACCCGGGCGCGTTCGGTGCGCTGCCCGGTCTGTCGGTGCCGTGTGGGGCATCGGAAGGCGGATTGCCGATCGGGCTGCTGCTTGAAGGGCCCTGGTGGGACGAGCCACGGCTGCTGCGCGCGGGGCATGCCTATCAGCAGGTCACCGAGTGGCATCGGCGGCGGCCGGTGCCCGCTTGAGGCTCGGCGGCCTGTGCGTTGTCGATCGCCGAGAAGGTGGGCGTTCTCGCGTCGGGCCGGGCGTTTGCCGCTGTTGGGTTACGCGCGGATCGACGCCGGGGCACACCGAACCGAACAGGCCGCGCTAACCCAACCTACATGTCAATATATTGATTTAAGCATCTGAAATATAAAGGTGTTCAAGGTTGGATTGGTGATCCTCTGCCCGGCCGGCACGGCGAAACGTCGCCCGCGTAACCCAACACGCTGCTGTACAACCGCATGCGTCGCTCTTGCACTCGGGTCGCTTTCGCGCGAAGCATGGCCGAAGGGAACTATGTTGCAGTGCGAAAGGGATCGTCTCATGGAACTCAAAGGCAGAACAGCAGTGGTTACAGGTTCGACATCGGGCATCGGCCTGGGCATTGCGCATGCGTTCGCGGGCGCCGGCGCCAACGTGGTGTTGAACGGATTGGGATCGGCCGCGGATAACAGCGCCGTCGTCGCCGAAGTGGCTGAACATGGCACCAAGGTCGCGTTCGGTGAGGCCAATATGATGAAGCCCGATGACATCAGCGCGATGCTGGCCAAGACCGAGGCGGATTTCGACGGCATTGACATTCTCGTCAACAACGCCGGCATTCAACATGTTTCGCCGATCGAGGATTTTGCGCCGGAGAAATGGGATGCGGTGATCGCGATCAATCTGACGTCGTCGTTCCACACCATCCGTGCCGTCCTGCCGGCGATGAAGCAGCGCAAATGGGGACGCATCATCAATGTGTGTTCGGCGCATTCGCTGCGCGCGTCGGCGCACAAGGCAGCCTATGTCGCAGCCAAGCACGGGCTCGCCGGATTGACCAAGGTGGTGGCGCTTGAGTGTGCGACATCCGGGGTGACGGCGAACGCGATCTCGCCGGGCTTCGTGTGGACGCCGCTGGTCGAGGATCAGCTGCCTGACATCGCCAAGGCGGAGGGCGTCTCGATCGAGGAGGCCAAGGCGATCGTGCTCAAGCGCCAGCCGAGTGGTGAGTTCGCGACGGTGGACCAGATCGGCGCGTTGGCAACATTTCTGGCAAGCGATCCGGCGGCGGCGATCACGGGGTCCAACTATTCGATCGACGGTGGCTGGACGGTGCAATAGGGGTGATGGCCGCGCGGGCGCTGCGGTTGCCGTGGCGCTGGCCGGTCTGGTTGCCCAGCTGCGCGCACGACTGTTCGGGGAAATCCGGCCATGCTTGGCGAACGTGCCCGGTTCCGTTCCGGTCGCGCCGATTTTGGTCGATTGAGACTCGAAATCGCAAGGTAGGCCGCGCCAAATTTTGTCGTTATCCCGACGCAGGTCGGGACCCATGTGCGCTGCATCGAGCCGAGCGTTCGTGGCGATGCGTATAGGTTTCGGCCGGAATGACGCTCCGGGGGGATGCAGCCGCACGGCAACGCAGCGTCGAATTTCCTTGGACACCAGTGCGCCTGCGCGGCAATGACGGAATGGGTGGCGACGATACAGCACACGCCACTCCGTCGCAGCAACGATCGCAGTGTAGATCGGAATCAGCGCCTTCGGTTTGATTTGGTGTGTCGTGCCGTTGCGCTGCGTGCGATCCGATAAGCGCGGCATGATCATGGTGCGCCGAACGAATCCATCACTTTGTTGATCCGGGGCAGCGGGCTAGGCTGGTGGTGTGATCGCCAATGCCCAATGTCAGCCAGAGGTCCTCTCCATGAAGCTCGGAATCTTTATCACCAATCAGCAGCATCTTGACGCCGATATGGTGAGCAAGATGGACGACCAGATCGTCATGATCCATGCCGCCCGCGATCGGGGGTGGGATAGTGTCATGTTCGGGCAGCACTATCTCAACGAAGGCAACAACCAGGCATTGCAGATCGTGCCGTTCCTGGCGCGCATGGCGCCAGAGGCCGGCGACATGCAACTGGGGCTCGGTATCCTGCTGCTCAACCTGCACAACCCGGTGTATACGGCCGAGACGATCGCGTCGCTGGACATCATCTGCCGTGGCAATTTCATTTTCGGTATCGGGCTTGGCTACCGTGACGTCGAGTTCGATGCGTTTGGTGTCAGGAAGGGCGAGCGGGTCAAGAAATTCGAAGCCTATCTCGATGTCGTCAAGCGGCTGTGGACGCAAGAGAGCGTCAGTTTCGATAGTCCCGAGTGCAAACTCGACAACGTGCGCATGAACATTCGCCCGGTTCAGAAGCCGTACCCGCCGGTATGGATTGCCGCGAACAATGACCCCGCAATCAAGCGGGCGGCGCGGCTCGGCGATAGCTGGTTCATCAATCCGCATGCCGCGATCGATACGATCCGCCGCCAGGTCGGGGTCTACAATGAGGAATTGAACCGGATCGGCAAGCCGGCACCACGCGAACTGCCGATCGTCAAGGAGGTGTTTTGTGCCAAGGATCGCGCGACGGCGCTGGAATTGGCAGGCCCCTACCTGGAGGGCAAGTATCGGGCCTACGCGCAGTGGGGTCAGGACAAGGTGATGCCCGACAAGGACGAGGATTTCAGCAAGCCGTTCGACGAGCTGAGCAAGGGGCGTTTCGTGCTCGGCTCGCCCGAGGAATGCTATGAGCAGTTACGGCCTTACTGGGAAGATTTCGGTGTCAATCACCTGCTGATCCGGACCAATTGGGCGGGTATGCCGGTGTACAACAGCTTGTCGAGTATGCGGCTGATTTCAGATGAGCTGCTGCCCGCGTTGCGGAAGATCTGAGCTGGCGGATTGGCAGGTGCTATTCGTGCGCCTTGCGGCTGCGCTGCGATGGTGTGATGCCACTTCTGTCGGGCTGACGTGAAGAGTGGCTCGCCGCTGGGCCTTCTGCCAGGGTTTAAACGCCGTGTGTTGGGTTACGCGGTCGACGTTCCAGCGTGCCGATCCGCAGTGGACCGCTAACCCAACCAACACCTAAACTATTTCTCTCAAAACGTTGAATTTGTTTCGGATTCGTAGGTTGGGTTAGCGCGGCCCGAGCGGCGCGGAGCGGTCCGGACGTGCTCCGTGCGTAACCCAACGCGGCAGTTGCAACGGGCAAATTCAGGTGCCAAAGAGATCCGGCTCTGCCTGCCGACAACGCGTTCATCTCGACGTTCGCGACCAACCGTACTTCATGCCATTGAGCACGCCGTACAAAGCGATAGCCAATATCCGCAAGCACTTGAATCGATCGGCTAGAGGCTTAACCGGACAGCAGTGGGACAAGCCCGAGAATGACACTTGTGGGTGGCGCACGCGCACTGGCACTCGAGCGATCAGCGGTGGTCCCATAGACAATCGGGCCGATGCCAAACTTACCGTTCACCGGTGACCCTCGGATCGTCTCGAACCGCCCGGTCCGGTCGAGATGACGAAATCTTGAGCTTGGCGTTGAACAAGCCCGCTCCGGGATGGCCGAAAACGGGGCAATCGGCCCAAATTTTGTCCCCGGATCACATTTGATCAGACTCAACCGCACTGATAGCTTGCAGGCGCCAATGTTTGAGGATTGTCGCCGATGGATGATACGTCCGCTGAGCCGTTTGCGCCGCTGTCGCTGCGTGTGCCGGAACCGGAATTGCGCCCCGGCGACACACCGGATTTTTCGCAGGTGTCCGTGCCGCGCGCCGGCACTGTCAGGCGGCCTGACGTCGATGAAGACCCGGAGAACATGCGCGATCTGGCGTTTACGATCGTGCGCGTGCTCAATCGCGACGGCGAGGCGGTCGGCCCCTGGGCCGAAACGCTGACGGATGATGAACTGAAGGCCGGTTTGCGCCACATGATGTTGCTGCGCACGTTTGATGCGCGCATGCTGACCGCACAGCGTCAGGGCAAGACATCTTTCTATATGCAGCATCTCGGCGAAGAGGCGATCTCGACAGCGTTTCGCGCGGCGCTCCAGCAAGGTGATATGAACTTCCCAACCTATCGCCAGGCGGGCCTGCTGATCGCCAACGACTATCCGCTGGTCGACATGATGAACCAGATCTTCTCGAACGATGAAGATCCGTTGCGTGGCCGCCAGCTGCCGATCATGTACTCGTCGAAAGAGCACGGCTTCTTCTCGATTTCCGGCAATCTCGGGACGCAGTTCGTGCAGGCCGTCGGGTGGGCGATGGCGTCGGCGATTTCTGGTGACAACAGGATTGCCGCCGGCTGGATCGGCGAGGGGGCGACGGCGGAAAGCGATTTCCATGCGGCGCTGGTGTTTGCCTCGACCTACAAGGCGCCGGTGATCCTCAACATCGTCAACAACCAGTGGGCAATCTCGACGTTCCAGGGCATTGCCAAGGGCGGCTCGGGCACGTTTGCGGCGCGCGGTCATGGGTTCGGGATACCGGCGCTGCGGGTCGACGGTAATGACTATCTGGCCGTGCACGCCGTCGCCAAGTGGGCGGCGGAGCGGGCGCGGCGCAACCTCGGGCCGACGCTGATCGAATACGTGACCTATCGCGCAGGCGGGCATTCGACATCGGATGATCCATCCGCCTATCGCCCGAAGGAAGAAGGCGATGCGTGGCCGCTCGGTGATCCGGTGCTGCGGCTCAAGGTGCATCTCATCGCGCGGGGGCTGTGGTCGGAGGATCGCCATACGCAGTCCGAGGCCGAGATCCTCGACGAGGTCGTGGCGGCGCAGAAGGTCGCGGAAGCGCACGGCACGCTCAATTCAGGCGACCGACCATCGCCACGCGATATGTTCGAGGATGTCTATGCCGAGATGCCGCCGCACCTTGTGCGCCAGCGTCAGGAAGCGGGGTATTGAGTTGACCCAGATGACGATGATCGAAGCGATCCGCTCGGCGCATGACAATGCGATGGCAGCAGATGAACGTGTTGTCGTGTTCGGTGAGGATGTCGGGTTTTTCGGCGGCGTGTTTCGCTGCACCGCCGGGCTGCAAGAGAAGTATGGCAAGAGCCGCTGCTTTGACACGCCGATCAACGAGTCCGGAATTGTCGGCACGGCGATCGGCATGGCGGCTTACGGATTGCGGCCCTGCATCGAGATCCAGTTTGCCGACTATGTGTACCCGGCCTACGACCAGATTGTTTCGGAGGCTGCCCGTCTGCGGCATCGCTCCGGCGGGGATTTCACCTGCCCGATCGTGATCCGGATGCCGACCGGTGGCGGTATTTTTGGCGGGCAGACGCACAGCCAGAGTCCGGAGGCACTGTTCACGCATGTGTCCGGCTTGATGACGGTCGTGCCGTCCAATCCGTACGATGCCAAGGGTCTGCTGATCGCCGCGATCGAGTGTCCGGACCCGGTGATTTTTCTGGAGCCGAAGCGTCTCTACAACGGCCCGTTCGACGGCCATCATGATCGCCCGATCCAGTCCTGGAAGAAGCATGACATGGGTGAGGTACCCGAGGAGCACTATACCGTGCCGCTGGGCAAGGCGGCTGTGCGCCGGGAAGGTGCCGACGTCACGGTGCTGAGCTACGGCACGATGGTCTACGTCGCCGAAGCGGCGGCCGAGGCGACCGGCGTTGATGCTGAGATTATCGACCTGCGCACGCTGTTGCCGCTCGATCTTGAGACGGTGGTGGCCTCTGTCAAGAAGACCGGCCGTTGCGTCATCGTCCACGAGGCAACGCGCACCTCGGGCTTCGGCGCGGAATTGCTGGCGACGGTGCAGGAGGCCTGCTTCTATCATTTGGAAGCGCCGTTGTTGCGTGTGACGGGCTGGGACACACCGTATCCGCACGCGCAGGAGTGGGATTATTTTCCCGGCCCCGAGCGGTTGGGACGCGCCCTGCAACAGGTGATGGAGGCTTGAGGCGATGGGCGCTCAGATGAAACGACCGAACATCGGTTCGCGGCTCAACCGGTGTCATCCTCGGGCCTGTCCCGAGGACTCATTTTTCCGCGAGTGCGGCGGCCAGCGGAGGCGCCGTCGCCGTGCGCGTTGCATCGTCGGCGGCTTGTCCGTTGGCGCCGCGCCCGCTGCACGATGGGTCCCCGGCATGAAGCCGGGGATGACACCTGTGGGTGGCGCACGCGCGCGGGCTTCTGAACCGTCAGCCCATGGCGCCCAACCACGAGATCGAACACCAACATCACAAACCTCGCGGGCAAGGCCAATGCGCAGGCCTTACTATTGTCATCCTCGGGCCTGTCCCGAGGACCCATTTTTCCGCGAGTGCGGCGGCCAGCGGAGGCGCCGTCGCCGTGCGCGTTGCATCGTCGGCGGCTTGTCCGTTGGCGCCACGCCCGCTGCACGATGGGTCCCCGGCATGAAGCCGGGGATGACACCTGTGGGTGGCGCGCGCGCGAGGATCCGCTTTGCTGGCATCCCGCCAATGGCACCAGCAGCTCTACGATATTTTGCGATGCCGTCACCAGATCCACGCCGTCATTCCGGCGTCGGTGCGGGGATGACGGCGGTCGGTTGGCAAGCAACCTACCCTGGCGCGCATGGAGGCGTGAGATAATGGGTATCCATGCCATTAAACTGCCCGATGTCGGCGAAGGTGTCGCGGAAGCGGAATTGGTCGAGTGGCCCGTCGAGGTCGGCGATGTCGTGCGTGTCGATGATGTCGTCGCGGTTGTCATGACGGATAAGGCAAGCGTTGAAATCCCGACGCCGGTCGAGGGCAGGATTGCCTGGCTCGGCGGTGAGGTTGGCGACACGCTGGCGGTGGGTTCCGATCTGATCCGGATCGAGGTCGAAGGTGACGGCAATGTCGCCGCCGGTGACAGCGCGTCGGAGGCGCCGCCAGCAGCGCGCGCAGAACCCGATGCAGCGGCACAAGCGAAGCCGGGGAAGCGCGCCGAAGAGACCAAGCCGAAAGCCGAACCCGCGACGTCGCAGCGATCGAACGGTGGGCGTCCGGCGGCTCGGCGGCCGGCACCGCGGCGTGCCGAGGGCGAAAAGCCGTTGGCGGCTCCGTCCGTGCGCAAGCGCGCGCGTGATGCCGGGATCGATTTGCGCGCCGTTGCTGGCAGCGGCCCGGCGGGGCGGATTACGCATGACGACATCGAGGCCTATCAGGCCGGCGATGGCGGTGCGGCGGCGGCGAAGCCGGGCGGCCGGCCGGCGAACACCTCGGTGCGCGAGATCAAGATGGTCGGCATGCGCCGGCGCATCGCCGAGAAGATGGCGCTGTCAAAAGCCAAGATCCCGCACATCACGATTGTCGAAGAAGTCGACATGACGAACCTTGAGGATCTGAGAAAGGAACTCAATGCGACCCATGCCGACACGCGCCCGAAGCTGACGCTGCTGCCGTTCGTGATCAAGGCGATTGTCGAGGCGGCGCGGGCGCAACCCGAGATCAATTCGCACTTCGATGACGAGGCGGGCATCATCACGGAATACGGCGGCATCCATGTCGGGATCGCGACGCAGACGGATGGCGGCCTGATGGTGCCGGTGGTGCATCACGCCGAGACGAATTCGCTTTGGGACAGCGCCGCGGAGATTGCGCGCCTTGCCGAAGTGGCCCGCGATGGCAGTGCCAGCCGCGAAGAACTGTCAGGCTCGACGATCACGATCACGTCGCTCGGCCCGTTGGGGGCAATCGCGACGACGCCGATCATCAATCATCCGGAAGTGGCGATCGTCGGCATCAACAAGATGGCGATACGCCCGCACTGGGACGGACAGCAGTTCGTGCCACGCAACATGATGAACCTGTCGTGCAGCTTCGATCATCGTGTGATTGATGGGTATGTGGCGGCGGTGTTCGTTGCCAAGCTGAAATCGATGCTGGAGAAACCGGCGATGCTGTTCGTGGAGCGCTGGCATGGCTGACATGAAGTGTAAATTACTGGTGATTGGCGCCGGGCCGGGCGGCTATGTCTGCGCCATCCGGGCCGGTCAGTTGGGCATCGATACGGTGGTGGTCGAGGCGGATCGGCCGGGCGGGACCTGCCTCAATGTCGGCTGCATCCCCTCGAAGGCGCTGATCCACGCGGCGGAAGAGTTCGGCAGGGCGCGGGCGTTTGCCGATCGTGCACCGCTCGGCATATCGGTCAAGGAACCGGCAATTGATCTGGGCCAGACGCAGAAATGGATGGCGCGCATCGTCCGGCGTCTCAATCAGGGTGTCAGCGGTTTGCTCAAGAAGGCGGGCGTGCAGGTTATCAACGGTACGGCGCGCTTTGTCGATGGCAAGACGGTGGATGTTGCGACGACCGAGGGCGAGCAACGCATTCGCGCCGAGGTGATCGTCATCGCAACCGGATCCGCGCCGGTCGAGTTGCCGTCGCTGCCATTTGGCGGTGACATCCTATCGTCGACGGAGGCGCTGGCGTTGACCGAGGTGCCGGGCCGTCTCGCGGTGGTTGGCGGTGGCTACATCGGGCTCGAAATAGGAACGGCCTATGCCAAGCTCGGCAGCGAGGTAACTGTGGTCGAGGCCGCTGAGCGCATCCTGCCGCAGTATGACAAGGCATTGACGGTGCCCGTGCAGAAGCGGCTGGACGCCTTGAACGTGCGGGTCATGACGTCGGCGACGGCGCAGTCCTTTGCGGCCGGGCACTTGGCGCTCGAGGGCGCGGAACCGATTGCAGCCGACAAGGTGATCGTTGCAGTTGGACGACGGCCGCGCACGCAACGGGTTGGTCTCGAGGAACTCGGCCTCACCATGGACCACGAGTTTATCACCATCGATGACCGGTGCCGGACGTCGATGCGTGGTGTCTATGCGATCGGCGATGTGACAGGCGAGCCGATGCTGGCGCACCGGGCGATGGCGCAGGGCG